>JAZSDJ010000031.1:0-3590 GCA_045531105.1 Eubacteriales bacterium
CAAGCAAGAGGTTGCCGAATGGGTAGTAGCAGAACTTAAAAAATCTCTTAAACTTCGTATATACAATTATAGACATTTAATAAAAGAACTCGAAAAGAAATACATGGGAGAGGTAAAAGAAAATGAGTAAATGCGAATGTAAAGAGTGTATTCATAATGATGTATGCAAATACGAGGTAGTGCATAGCACAAAAGGGTGCGACCACTACAAATCCAAATCCCTGTGCGTTGAGGTCGTAAGATGTAAGGATTGTCAGTGGTGGGAAGCTCATACATATGGTAGCACGGTAGGAAGATGTGAAAATCCACGAAACGGACTTTTTAATGAGTATACGGAAGAGGACGATTATTGCTCTTATGTAGAAAGAAAGTTGAAAGAGGTGGGGGAATGAAACACAAATTAAAAGAAATTTTAGAAGATACATTAAAAGAGTGGGAATGTGATGTGTCGACAGAAACGATAGAACAGATTACCGACCACCTTATAGAAAACGGAGTAACAATTTGCCCTGTCAAGCAGTTGCTTGTTGCAGATAAATTTAAACGATATTTTGATGAATTATACGGGACAGGCTTGAATATTGAGGGTTGGCACGAAAACGGAGAATTAGAGCCGTTTGACAATTTTTACGAAAGTGCATTAGAGGAAAGCGAGGAGAACGAATGAAATCAGTTTTAATATCAATAAAACCCAAATATTGCGAGCTTATCGCAAGTGGCAAAAAGACAGTTGAGGTTAGAAAGACCAAGCCGAAAATTGATGTGCCTTTTAAGTGCTATATATATTGCACCAAGTCAAAAAATGAGTTTTTACAAAGCCGAAGCAATATGTTTTTTTATTGCGAAAACAAAGACTTTATTGGGGGACACGGAGCAGGAGTATATCAAAGACTTAATGGCAAAGTAATAGGCGAATTTGTGTGCGATAGGATATTGCGATTTGACGATTATTTTTTTGAAAGTTCGATGAGTTGGGAAATATATGGCGAATATAAATTAACTTGTTTGAATTGGAAAGAAATGAATGATTATGCAAACGGAAAAGAAACCCTTTACGGTTGGCACATTTCAAATCTTGTAATCTATGACAAGCCGAAAGAGTTGTACGAATTTTTGAACTACAACAAATACCAAGTATGCAAAGAAAAGGGTTGTTTTAGCGACGATTGTTGGATTTGCCCTAACAATGCAATAGTTACAAAGCCACCACAAAGTTATTTTTATATTGATGTCGAGGAATTGGGGGTGTGAGTATGAAATATAAATATAAGCATAAGCCCAATAGAATATATTTTATAACCGATTTTGAGGACAACGAGATAGTGGAATTTGCATACGATTGCGAAAAGCCATCTGCAAAATCACAAGGTTTTGCATATTACCGAAACAAAGACGGAATTACAAAACTTTGTGCAAAAGATGATTTAATTCCTATTAAAACCAACTTTGACCGAATAACCGAGAGTGTGGAATCATTGGCGAAAGCGATGATTAGAACAAAAATTAGTTTTAGGTTGGGAAATTGCGCTTATTACACCTATTACGAAACAGTAAACAATGAGGGATTTAGTTCGTACGATGAAGCGTTAAGCTACACAATAGAATGGCTACAAAAGGAGTGCGAAAATGATTAAATTTATCTTACTTGGCGGAGAATATTTGAATATCTACCAAATAACAAATATTGAGCAAGATTATGAAAATGTGCGTGTAAAAATGAGTAATGGAACTTGTGTCTTTGTTTATAATACAACCACAGAGGAAGTTATAAAGCGAATTAAGCAAAAGGAGTGCGAGAATGGATAAGCAAAAACTTATGATAGAAAATCTTGAATTGTGCGCTAAACTTATGGCAAATTGCGCAAATGCTATGAGAGAAATGGGCGAAACAATTGCAAAGTATGAGAGGGATTTCAAGGTAATTGTTGACTATGCCGAAAAGCAAAGAGCCGAGAATGAACACCTTGACAAGAAACTCACAAATATTCTCAATGGTATAGGAGTTATAAATGAGAGATAATACAGTATATATAGATGAAAAGGGAGATAGGTGCAATCCGTTGGCTGAACAACTTGCCGAAAGGAACGAGGAAATCAAGGCGAAATTGAGCGAAGCCTACGAAATTCTGAAAAAGGAAAAGGAAGCTTGCCGAGCCTTAAAGAGCAAGGAAAAATTTGGTGGCAGATTTGCTATACAACTCGAAAGAGTGTTGAGTTCATACGGACTTATGACTGTGCAAGAGGTTTCAAACATCACTTACGAGCAAATAGAGGCGAATTATAACGCATTTATTGACTTGATAGCCTATTATAACCTCTCCTTTGAAATCGTGCCAAATAAGCAACTTTTCCAAAGTTTTCTGCGCATTAACAATAGAATTTACACGAACTTGGAGAAAAGCCAAGACGATGACATTAGCGACCTTATGTTGAGCATAAACGACAGGTTTATCTCAATCGCATTTATGTCAAGCGAGAGTGGAAACGCAGACGGAAAGGCAACACTTAATCGCCTAACAATGCACGATGCAGGTCACGGACTTATCAAGGAAAACGAAAAGCAAGTAATTGACAAGGTTGGCGAGGGAATGACAGATGTCGAGTTCGAGCAAAAGCTCTTGCAAAAGGGAATTAAAGTCCTTAAATAATAAATTGGTGGGGTTAAAACTCCACCTTTTTAAATTTTTTCAATAAATTTCACAAAAAGGGTTGACAAGAGAATTAGGGTGTGTTACAATAAGAGTACCAAATAAAAAAGCGAGGTATAAAAAATGAAACAAATGGAAGTATTTAAAAGAGATAATCTTATAGTTGACATTATAAGAAGCCACATTGGAGAAGAAAACGCAATAGGTGGCAAGGAACTATCGAAAATTTTGGAAGAAAACGGTTACTCTACAAGAACTGAAATTCATACCATCGTATCAAAAATCATAAAAGAAAGATATTTGCCTATATGCTCTTTGAGTGGCAAAGGCTACTATTTCCCCAAGAACAAGCAAGACATTGAAAGCGCAATATCGCATTTGCAATCAAGGGTTGACGAAATCCAAAGTAGAATTGATTTCTTAAAACAGTTTTTATTTTAAGAGAGGTATATAATATGAAAAATAAAGCACAAGCTAAATATGATAAAGCAAATACAATATTTATCGGCTTAAAGTTAAATAAGAAAACAGATAAAGATATTATAGATAGGCTGAACGCAGAGCCAAACAAACAAGGCTTTATTAAAAAAATTCTCAAAGAATATTGCAAAAATACTTGACAATAGGTTTAACCTATGATATAATTAAGAAAAAAGGAGATTTTATTATGGGTAAAACACACGGATTATCAACAAGTATTTTATACAAAAGGTGGAAAGGCATTAAGGAAAGATGCTACGCAGAATACTCTACAAAATACTATATGTATGGAGCAAGAGGGATAAAAATGTGCGACGAGTGGAAAAATGATTTTATGTCTTTCTATAATTGGTCTATGCAAAATGGCTACAAAGACGGAATGGGATTGACAATTGATAGGATAGACAATAATGGAAACTATTGCCCCGAAAATTGTCGTTGGGTTGATATTTATGTTCAAGC
>JAZSDJ010000176.1:0-17827 GCA_045531105.1 Eubacteriales bacterium
GTAAGAAAGGCTGGTTGCTAAAATGAAGTCAAAAATATTTAAGCGAATTTTAATATGTATGGTAGCAGTTTTAATGCTCGTGCTTGCGTGCGCGCTCGCATCATGCGAAAAAGAAGAGGAAGAAGCGCCACCAGTAATAGATACAACTGTAAAGCAAATCGAACTCGACTACGACATGGCATATTGTGGAATATCTCTCAAAGACCTTAGCCCATTGTTTGACGAACAAGATTTTGACCCACAAAGCACAGGGCTTAAATTTCCAACAAGTTATTTGTTGCCTTTCGATTATGACAACGATGGAGATATTGACCAAACTGACTATGATTCAAAATTTGAAGTTACCATTGATTTTGAAGTGAAAAAACATATTGACCATATCTATCTTTTTTATAAAGATGCTGGTTATAAAATGACCATTCAGACAGGAACTGCATTCAATTACGAAAACACCATTGAATACACTTCTGTCGCACCTGGTTGGAATAAAATCGAAATAGGTAAAGATACTCGATACATAAACTTCATATTTACTAACACACCCGCAGTCCCACCATATGAAATTTTGGTGTATGGTTATGACCTTGGCGAAACAGTACCTGTTCTTGAACAGGTAAATCATAATAGAACTCTTGGCTATCTCGTTGGAATAAACGGACACAGTAAGACAGGCGGAAATGTACCAACTGACCTTGTATGCGCTGGCTATTTCAGAGATTACACTGGTTGGCGCGCAGGCTACAATGTAAACCTTTACCCAAAAGCGGCAAGCAGTTTTACAGATGTACTTTATACAACAGGAATGGATGTAACTTACAAGGTTTTGAAAGAAAGTAACACTGAAAGCGTACCTTGTTTCGAATTTTATCACGACAGGTCCCCTGCACATATTGAAGGTTCAGATAAAATGGACCCTGCATCATACATTATGTATGCAGAATTTTTGTATCAATACACTTTGCGCTATGGACATAATACCGCCAATACTGCTGATATGGTTAAGGTAGTTGGAAGACGCAAAACATTGAACAAAGACCTTATCAAGTGGATTGAACTTGGAAACGAACCAAACGGAGAAGACTCCTCAGGCTATACGCCATATCAACTTGCAGCCCTTACTTCAATGGCATATGACGGACACTGTGGAACTATAAAAAATGCTCCTTCTGGAAGCGGAGTAGGAATAAAGAACGCTGACCCAGATATCAAGGTTGCAATGTCGGGACTTGCAGGTGTTCAGACAAGATACATAAAAACAATGTGTTTTTGGCTCAGAAATAATCGCCCTGACGGAACTATCGGTATGGACGCATTCAATGTTCATACATATTGTAGAACTGTTATCACCTATAATGGTTACGGAATTGAAATAGGTATTTCACCAGAGGCAGCGGACCTTGCAGGTCAACTAAAAGGAATTATTGATTTTAGAAATAAGTACTACCCTGAAAAAGAAGTTTGGCTCACCGAATTTGGTTGGGACACTAACCAAAGTTATGCAACCGAAGGTTCTTCGCACGCATATGGATCTTATACAGGTCGTCAAGTACAAGCGATGTGGCTCGTTCGCTCATACCTCATTCTTTCATCAATAGGAGTTGACCGTGCGGCTATGTATATGGCTCTTGACTGTGGACCAGAGGAAACATCTGTTGGTAAATATGGCACAAGTGGAGTTATAACTACAAGTGGCGAAAAGAAAGATTCTTATTACTACATCTATACCCTTAAAACAAAGATGAACGATATGTATTTCGTTGAAACTGTTGATTCGGGTAACGAAGAAGTATGGATTTATAAATACGAAAACGGAAACGGAAAGACTTGCTATGCACTTTGGTGTCCAACCTCGGACAATGTTCGCTATGACAACTTCCAACTTAATGTTGGAGACGCATCAAGCATAACACTCACTGAGATGGCATATGGCGAAAAAGAAGGTGTTACAACACCACTTATCTCAAATGCAGGCAAAGTTAGCGTTAATGTTAGCGAATGTCCTATCATCGTAACAGTAGAATAAGAAAAACAAAAAACACCCCTGAT
This sequence comes from Eubacteriales bacterium, assembly GCA_045531105.1. Classification (GTDB taxonomy): domain Bacteria; phylum Bacillota; class Clostridia; order Oscillospirales; family CAG-272; genus RGIG2000. The sequence continues at coordinate 2,047 of JAZSDJ010000176.1, forward strand.
TTTAAGGAGAGAGAAAATGAACACAAAACCACAAAAACTCCGTATTACCCCTGAGATGATTATCAATGATATGGGTATTGAAAATGTATCTAACTTCTTTTGCGAATTTGATACAGACGGAGACCCATTGTATGGCGTTGAGGGACAAAAACCACAGGTTCATCCAAGGCACGACCATTGGTGGGTAGGTCAAACTGATTTAGCATTTACTATTGATTTGGGTGCTATTTATCAAATCACCAATATGTATATTTACAACGACTATGACGAATACAAGCCTGAAAAAGACAAGGCGGACTATGGCGTTCGTAAAGTTAAGGTTAAGATGGGAACTCCGTTTAGTTGGGAGTACAACGAAGAACTTGCCCCAGAAGTAAGAAAGTGGACAGGATTTGAAACAAATCACCAAACACAATATATTAACTTCTCATTTAATAACAACCAAGCGCCAAGCGAAATTGTTATTTATGGTTACGAGGTTGCACCAAGCCCAGAAGTAATCCCAGAGAAGAAAGAGCATAAATTCAGCGACCTTTCTGAGTTTGTTGGTATGAACGCTTTTGTAAATGATGGCGATGATGTTTTAAGAGCGGTAACATATATTCGTGAATATCACCCTTGGCTTTGGAGTTGTACCCCAGACCTTGAAAACACAAAAATTGCATTCAGTCCAAGTTTTGCAGGACCTTGGGACTTTGACGAATTCTATCGCAAGACTCACGAGTTTGGCATAGATGTTTGTCCTGTAATCTCAACTCATTCAAAGAGATGCCCAAAAGATGGCACATGCGACTCAACTGACCCTAAAAACTATATGAGTTATGCAACAATGCTTTTCCAATTTGTTGCAAGATATGGACACAATAAAGATATCGACCCAAGCCTTATTAAAGTTGCTGATGGTCAAGAGGTTAAGATTGGTCTTGGCTACTTGAAGAGTGTTGAACCACTTAATGAGCCAGACGGAACTTGGCTTGGCAGAGAACCTTATTTCTCTCCATTTGAACTTGCCGCCTTCCTTAGTATGTGTTACGACGGACACGAAGGAATGTATAAAAATGTCGGCGTAAAACAAGCGGACCCTAATTTCAAAATGTCAATGTCAGGCGGCGCGGGACTTAACTCCAACTATATCAGAGCAATGCAACTTTGGTGCAAATATAATCGTAAAGACGGAAAACTTCCTTTCGATGCGATTAACGCACACTGCTATTGTGGAAAGAAATTTGACGAGGCAGGAGTTGAAAAACTCGTTGATGTAAACATTGAAGACCGTGGCGACCAAGGTCAAACTGTTTGGATGGGCGTTTCCCCAGAGGAAGGCGACATTATCGGCAGATTTGATAGCATTCGTGACTTCCGTGACAGATATTACCCAGATATGGAAATTTGGCTCACCGAATTTGGTTGGGACACTAACCAAAGTTGGAAAACTTCCACTGCCGCTCACGCATATGCTGACTTCACAGGCAGACAAGTACAAGGTATCTGGCTCGTTCGTGAATATTTGCTCCTTTCTTCAATAGGCGTTGAAAAAGCGGCAATGTATATGTCTCGTGACTGTGGACCAGAAGAAACCGCTGTTGGTAAATATGGTTCGTCAGGACTTATCAGATTCCCAATCGAAATCAACCCAACAAATGTAATTCAAGGTAATAAAAAAGATTCCTTCTATTATGTATATACTCTTAAAGAAACACTCAAAGATACTCGCTTCGATTGCGAAGTTGACTCTGGAAACAAAGATGTTAAAATCTTTAAGTATGTAACAAAAGAAGGTAAGGTAAAATACGCAGTATGGTGCGTAACCTCACGCGGAATGACACTTGATATGAAACTCAATGTAGGCGAGGGTGAGTTCACACTCGTACAACTTGCAAATGAGGCTTACAACGGCAAGAGAAGCGACCTTGAAGTGGTAGACGGAACAGTTAATGTAACAGTTTCGGAAAGTCCAATTTTCGTGGTTCAAAAGTGATAAAATCAAAAGAGCAAGAGTTCATTCTTGCTCTTTTTATATTCAATATAAGGCAAAAAAGAGGCACTCGATTGAGTGCCTCAATTTTATTTTAATTAGTCAACGAGAATGATAGTTACAGACTCTGTAACGTCAACCTTAACTTTACCATCTTTAACTTGGAGAGTTGAAGATACACCGTTCATTTGCTTGTCAGCAAATCTTACAGCGGTTGCGCTTGAACCATCAATGTTAATTTGGAAGTTGTCAACGTGTGTGCCGTCCATTGTTGGACACCAAACAGCGTAAGCGGTTTTTCCATTAGAATCTTTGAATTCGTACAACCATACATCTTCATTGCCTGTTGCAATTTCTCTTGTGAATGTGTAATCGTTAAGAGTGTTTTTAAGTGTTGCAAGGTAGTAGTATGAGTCTTTTTCATACATTTTTTCGCCTGTCTTTTTACCGTTAGCATCGAAGATTTCTTCAACGCCATAGATACCACAAGTACCATACTTACCAACAGCAACTCTGTCGCTTGAAACATCTTCGCACATGTACATTGTAGCCTTGTCAAGACCAACGCTTGAAAAGAGAATGTATGCACGAACGAGCCATTCACCTTGAATTTGGTGAACTCTTGCGAACTTGTCGTCCTCGTCGATATCTCCGTCACCATCCATATCAACTACATTGTATGCGTGGCAAGAAGTTGGAGTTTCAAAACTTTGGTTAGTGTCCCAACCAAATTCGGTGAGCCATACTTCTTTTTCTGGGTAGTATTTGTTTCTGTATTCAATCATGCCAGAAAGTGCTTCAACAACTCCGAAGAACTCTGGACATACACCAACAGTTACGTCAATACTGTTCATATAGAATGTGTAACCGAAGTAAGTGTGGAAGTTGAAAGCATCAAATGCAGTATTACCATCAGTACGGTTCGCTTTCATCCAGTATGTCATGGTTATCATATATTTTGTTTGAAGACCAGCAAGACCTGCGATAGCAACCTTCATATTAGGGTCAGCGTTTACAGCACCAAAGTGGTAACCTGTTTTGTCAACTTGTGTAGAAGTAAGAGTTTTTTGGTGTCCGTCATAAGCGGCGGATTGAAGAGCGGCAAGTTGGTAAGGAACATAACCGAGAGCGTCTTCACCATTAGGCTCGTTACCGAATTCAAGCCATTTAATAGTGCCTTGACCTACTGAGGAGTTAAGTGTGTTACCAGAGGAGTGCGCCTTCAAAACTTTCAAAACATCGGCGGATGTGTTAGAACCATAACGAGCAGCAAACCAATACATATTGTCAGCATAGAGGAAGTAAACCTCTGGATTGAATTTTTCCCAGTATGTAGCAGCCTTGAAGTCGGTACCCTCCTTAATAGGAAGACCATCCTCATCAACACTTCTTGCGACATTAATCTCGCCCCATTGAATACAAGGAATTGTAAGAATAGAAGCGGAGTATTTCTTATATGTAGAGTCCCAGCTACCGCCATCACTTGCCATGTAGGCAGCGTAAACATTCGATTTGCCTGGGTACGAAGAAGGGGAATAAGACCAACCCATATTGTGGTATTCACGAAGAACGCTTGCACAAGCAAGTTGTTCTACTGTGGTGTTACCACCGCCAGTTGCTGCAAATCCACACATACCAACAATTTCACCAACTGTTGGAAGTTTGTGCAATGTTGTAGCGATAGGGTCACCTTCGCCCTTTTGATAGCCATAAACATGAACTTCGTTAGGTGCATATTTGTCTTTGAAGTCAATTTGAATATATCTTACTACTGCGCCAACTTCGACTTCTGTCCAAGCCGAAGAGAGAAGGTCCTCTTTTTTGAGAGTAACGCAACCATCCCATTTATCGTCTTCTGCTAAGAAATCAGTAGCGTTCAATGCCCATTTTACTTTGATTTCGCCGTAATCTTCCGGAATTTCGCCGAAGAAGAGGTTTACAGAAGATATGTAGTGCTTGTATTCAAGGTCGATAATTGGACGAATTCTCATACCTTGCTTGCCTTCTTTGACGTCGTTGTCGTTTGTCATAAGTTCGCCAAGGTTAGTGCTTGGGAAAACAAGTGAACTTGCAAGATGTTGTTCGTCAAACAAAGCGTGAAGACCTTTGTTTGTTTCGCCGTGATAAACAGCATCATATTTGTGTTCGTATTCGATAGGAATTTGTTTGTTACCACCAACTCTTACAACTTCCATACCAGCGCTTGATTTAACAGCAACCCAATATGCTTTTGAGAGAGAAGGAGTAATTTCTTTAACAACAAGTGTTTTTTCTACATCACCGGAAAGAGTAAAGTTAGCGATTGTAGCCTTGTCGTAGTTTTTCTCTGTGATTTCTTTTTCGCTCCATCTGATTTCGAAAGTAGCATCAGGTGCGTTGTACACATTGAATTTAAGTGTAGCGGAACCTTCACCAAAATCTACAACACGAAGATAGCGTGGCAAAGCGGAACCGAGAGTCGACACTCCTCCGTTATCACCACTTGATGTTTCACCACCATTTGTGTCGCCAGATGAAGAACTTGATTCTTCCTCGTTTTTCTTACAAGATACTATGCAGAATACACAAGCCAAAGCAAGTATCAAAGCAAGAAGCGAGAGTAAAATTTTCTTTTTCATTTTTTTCCTCCGTTTGGAATTTTGAGCATTGTATAGTTTGCTTTTATACATTATATATATTACACTACGCGAAAAGATTTGTCAAGACATTTTAAGCATTTTTGCTGTTCAGACTCTTAAAAAATTATTACTTTTGTGCATTATGCACATATAAACAATGCGATTTTTGGCTAAGTTGCCAAATTATTCTTCCACAGGTTGTTCTTGCGGTGGTTGCATTTGTTCTTCTTGCGGTGGTTGTGCCTGATTGCCCTGTTCTTCTTGTGCGGGTGGTTCTGGCGCTGGCTCTGGTGCGAGTGGCGGAGAAAAAAGCGACTCAAAACAGTCAATTTGAAATCTTGTATCATATCGAACGCCAAGAATGTGAATAACTCTTAAATCAGCATAATTATAATCAGAAAGCGGCTTATCAAGAGCATCGTTTGAGTTCGCGCAAATGTAAATTTCGCCATCGCGAATTTCACTTATTATAATTGTATGGTAAAAAATTCCTTCATCATTTTGAAGTTGTATTACATCTCCAATTTCAGCACTATTAAGGTCCGCAACAACCCCAAAAGGGCCGACATCTTGATTTTGCGTCATAAAGTTGTAAAAATACTCAACCCCTGTCCAAGAAGCACTGCGACGATTGGTGGAAAGATAATACCATCCAAAAATAGGCGTGTAATTCATCACGCAACTTCCTGCTAAAACGCATTGAGAAACGAAATTTGTGCAGTTGCCGCCAATTCCTGCAAAAGAGAAAAACAAAGGATTTCTCACAAACGCATATTTTCTTGCATAAGCGACAGCGTTAACTCTGCTGTATTCCTTTTCAACTATCATAAAATCACCTCTTTACGAGTATTTTATGACTAAATGACAATTTTGTGAAAGGAACGAAAATGGAATTTTTTGAAGGAATAGAAACGCCATTTGGCGCGTTTGCGTTGGTTTTGGCTCTTGGAGTGGTGTTTCTGAATGGATTTACAGATGCTCCGAACGCGATTGCAACAGTCGTGGCGACGGGAACTCTTTCTATGAATAAAGCCTGCGTCATTTCGTCGCTTTTCAATTTTTTAGGGCTTGCACTTATGTATTTTCTTAACAACAGAGTGGCAAAATCAGTAGGTGAAATCGCCGATTTTTCAAACAATAGCGAACGCGCGCTTTTTGTGGTCTTTTTGAGCGTTGTAGCGTTTACAGTTTTCACTTGGCTTTTGTCAATTCCGTCAAGCGAAAGTCACGCATTGATTTCCGCTGTCGCAGGAGTTGGTGTGGCACTTAATGGAAAAATAAATTTAACAGCGTTTTTTAAAATAATTTTGTATATGATACTTTCGTGTATTGTGTCCGCTTTTATTTCTGTGATTATTTCAAAATTTTTGACAAAGGCAGTTTTGCCGTATAAAAAATTGCAGATTTTAACCTGTGCGACAACTTCATTTATGCACGGAGCGCAAGACGGGCAAAAACTTCTTGGAATAATGCTTTTGATAGCCTCAGAAAAGACGAATTACAACCACATAGCGCCTTTTTTGCTTGTTTCCGTCACTCTGTTTTTAGGAACGCTTTTGGGGGGTGGAAAAATAACAAAACTTGTAGGAGAACAAATAGCGAAACTCACCGATAAAAGCGCCTTCATAGCCGACCTTGCATCAAGCGCCTGCACCCTTGCTTGCTCCGTTGTTGGAGCGCCAGTCAGTACAAGCAACATAAAAGCCTCAGCGATAGCGACCAGCGCTCTTTGCGATAATAAAAAAGTGAATGTTAAAACTCTTGTGAGAATAATTTATGTTGCGCTTGCAACTTTTCCTGCTTGCATCTTTTTGTCTTACATAATCGCAAAACTTGTTTTTTAACTCAATGATTGAGTGTTTTTCTGCCAATCGTTTATTGACACAAGTATCAAAGTGTGTTTTAATATAAATATGGGATTTAAAAATCCTTCTGTTTTTAAAAAATCCAACCAAAACCCAGTTGGGCGAATCATATGTAAGATTTTTAAAAACCCGAAAAAGAGTTGCAAAAAAGAAAGGAGAAAAATGAAAAAAGACAACAAGAAAAATGACAAAAAGAAGTTATCATTTAAAATGGTAGTCAAAGATTGCGCCTATGCTTTGAAAATGGTAATCACGACAGCTCCGCTACCATTTTTGCTCCGTTTTGTGCTTGAACTTGTCAATACTGTTACATCATTTATCGTTGGAACATATGTGGTAAGGTACATAATCAACTCGTTCGTGGCAGAGGTTGAGTTTAAAACAGTCGCAATCAGTGCGGGTGTTATGATTGCAGTCCCACTCGGACTTCAACTTATAATACAACCTCTTATCACTCTTGCAGAAGATGTTGCTTATATAAAAGTTGAGAAAAAAGTTCTTTTAAAACTTTATGACAAATGCACAGATGTTGAACTTGCGTGCTTTGAAAATCCCGAGTTTTATGACAAATATGTGAAGGCGACAAACGAAATCACTTGGCGCATGTGGAACTTGACTTGGACAGTTTCAAATCTTTTTGGTGCTATCATAGGAATGTTCCTTTATGGTTCGCTTTTGTTCACAATGGATTTTATGTTCATAATATTCGCAATACTTCCGCTTTTTGGCACATTCTTAAAACGAAAATCGAATGTTTTGTGGCACAAACATACAACCGAGGACAGAGAATATCATCGTCGCGCTCAATATGCACAAAGAGTTTTTTACTCTGGGGATTATGCAAAAGAACTTCGTTTGAGTAACGCGAGGGCATTTTTGCTCGAAAGATATGAAAAAGCATCTGACGGGCGAGTAGAGGTGGTTCGTAAATACGGGGCAAAGGAAATGTTTTTGGAAATCGCCCATTCTGGACTTCAAACGATTATTACAAATCCTTTGGCAATAGCGTATGCAATTTATCGCACCATGTGGTCTATTTTTGGACTTCCGTTGCTTGGATTGGGCGACTGCGCGGTGGTTATTAACTCTGTGTCAAGCCTTACAGGCACTTTTACGCAAATCACAGATAGATATTTCAGAGCCCACGAACACGCTTTGTTCTTTGAAGATTTTCGCGGCTTTATGGAATATCAACCCAAAATGCAAGACAAACCTGACGCAATCTCGCCTGAGAGAGGAATGCTCAAACTTGAAAATGTTTCCTTTAAATACGAAGGAAGCGAAAATCTTGTTTTAAAGAATGTTTCAATGAAAATTGGGAAAAACGAAAAAATTGCCCTTGTGGGGCATAACGGAGCGGGAAAAAGTACGCTTATAAAACTACTTTTAAGACTCTATGACCCAACCGAAGGACAAATTACTTTAAATGGCACGCCTCTTGCTGATATCAAACTTAATGAATATCGCGAAATGTTCAGCGTTGTGTTCCAAGATTTTAAAACCATCTCGTTACCTGTGGTTGAAAATGTACTTATGAGACCACGACAAGAGGGTGACGAGGAGAAAATTATTCAAGCACTTAAAGACAGTGGCGTTTATGAGCGAATTGCTGAACTTCCAAACGGAATTGAAACGATGCTCACGAAAGAATTTGATGAAAATGGCGCGGTTTTGTCGGTAGGACAAGCGCAAAAGGTTGCTATCGCACATGCGTTTGTAAACGATGCACCATTTATCATACTGGACGAGCCATCAAGCGCGCTTGACCCTGTGGCTGAAAATGAGATGTATAACAATATGATGAAAGCAGGCGAAGGAAAGGCGATGATTTTTATATCGCACCGTCTTTCAAGCGCGGTTTCTGCTGACAGAATTTATATGCTTGAACAAGGTGAAGTTATCGAAAGTGGTACTCACGCAGAACTTATGGCACTTGACGGAAAATATGCCGATATGTTCAAAAAGCAAGCCCAAAACTATGTCGATTTAGAAGACGGAGAGGAGGGCGAAAATGCGTAGAAATACAGAAAAAGTGACCTTGTCACAGTCACTTAAAAACAATAAATTCATTCTCAAAACAGCATTTAAAGATGCCCCAGGTCTTTGTATAATGCGACTTGTTATGGGATTTATCACGGGTCTTAACCATGGTATAACAGTCTTTTTGACGAGTGAAATCCTGAATGCCCTTGATGAGGGAAAAGGTTTTGCCACAATCGTTTGGAAAATTGCAATAATGGCGATTTATTTCGCAGTATATCAACTTTTCTATTCATGGCATTGGAAACTCTACAACCCAAAACGCAAACTCCGTTTCATTCGAGATTTGCACAAGCGTTTCTTTGTAAAGGCATCAGAAATTGACCTCTCGTCATACGATAGCCCCGAATTTTATAACGATTTCGTTTATGCAATGCAGACTTGCGACAAGAGTATTATGAACACAGTCGATACTTTGGCTGAAATTATAAGGTGTATTGTCGCATCTGTGTCCGTTTTTGGCGTTATTATGAACATTGACAAAATAATTGCAGTAGTCATTCTTGGCTTTTCAATTATTTCAATGGTAATCCATATAGTAGAAAACGGAATTTGGTATAAGTATGAAAAATCCTTTTCAAAAGTTTGGGGAAAAGATTGGTATATTAGCAAATTTTTCTCTCTTGCAGATTACGCAAAAGAAGTTCGCTTGACACGAATTGCCGAAAACATGAAGGACGAATTTGGCAAAAACAAACAAGAAGAAAGGCGATTAACAATAAAACGCCAAAAGGAATTCTTGACACTAAACATTATAGGTTCTTTGCTTAATATAGCGGAGAATGCATTTATAATTTTGTTTATGGCACATCATCTTATGGAAACGAAAAATATTCTTATAGGTGGATTCGCTATTGCAATAGTTTCTGCAAATAAAATGCGTGGAATGTTCGCTGAACTCCAATGGCGACTTGCCGAAATTAATAAACAATCAGTTTTTGCTGATAAGGTTAGAAAATTCCTTGAAACTGAAAGCGAAATCATCTCGGGAGAACGAGAACTTCACACCTTTGAGTCTATTGAATTTAAAAATGTAACCTTTGCTTATAAGGACAAAAACGCTCTTGAAAATGTAAGTTTTAAAATCAATAAAGGTGACAGGATTGCTCTTGTTGGCTATAATGGGGCTGGAAAAACTACTATAACCAAACTTATGATGCGTCTCTACGATGCAACAGAGGGCGAAATTTTAGTGAACGATATAAATATAAAAGAATACAGACTTGATATGCTTCGCGAAAAAATAGGTGCGGTGTTCCAAGATTATAAGGTGTTTGCGGCAACAGTGGCTGAAAATGTTTTGGCAGATGTTTACTCGCCTGATAAGGAAGACATTGTACTTAATGCGTTAAGAGATAGTACATTTGACGAAAAACTCGATACGCTCCCTAACGGAATAAATACCGAACTTACAAGAGAATTTTACAAAGAGGGAACCGAACTTTCGGGAGGAGAGTCGCAAAAAATCGCTATCGCTCGCGTTTTTGCACACAATAATGAACTTATTGTAATGGACGAACCATCAAGCGCGCTTGACCCAATAGCTGAGTATAATCTCAATGTCGGAATTGACAAAAACGCAAGAGGCAAAACAGTTGTATTTATCACTCATCGTTTGTCGACAACACGACATGTTGATATGATTTATATGCTTGAAAACGGAAAAATAATTGAAAGTGGAAGCCATGACAAACTTATTTGTGATGACGGAAAATACGCATCAATGTTTAACCTTCAAGCCTCTAAATACAAATCGAACGAAAACTAAACTTCCTAATTTCCAATTTGCACATTAGGAACAAAAAAGAGCAGGCTCGCAAGAGTCTGCTCTTTAAATTTTATTCTTCTGATTACTGATTTTGGTCGGCAGGAGTGTTAGTATTTTCGCGTTTTGAGTTCTTGTCGCTTGAATGGTGATGACCATGCGAGTTTTCAATAACCAATCTCATTGTAGAAATCAAAGCGAACATCTTTGCAAGAGCGTATATACCGATTGCAAAGCACATAAGAAGTTCTGGTTGAGAACGCGCGGCATATGACATATCCGCTCTGAAAATCTTTGCAACGGAAATTCCAAGAGGAATTGCAAAAGTTACAATCGAGGTAAAGAACGAAAACATCATATATGGCTTGTGACGTGTCGCTACAAATTGAAATTCTCCTTCGAAAATAAAGAACAATGCAATGATTGCATAAATGAACATCATAGTGATTTTTGTCACATCGTTAGGGGTTGTGTATTTCTCTTTGAAATAGGTTGTGAAAATACCAAAAACACACCACAAAATAAGACAAATAGAGGTTATGATTTTAAGATATGTTGGAATTGTAATTTTCACTCTTCTAATTTTGCTTGGAAATGCTTGGATTACGAAATAGCCAAGAGCGGGAATGGAGAGGACCCATCTTGCGACTCTGAAAAATACAAGTGCCTTGTTTTGGCTGTCAACATAAGTCATAGAAGTAATGCATTCGTAAATAAAGAATGCGAGCATCATTATTACGGCAAAAGCGTCAGCGAATAAGATGAATTTGTTTGTTTTTTTGATGTGCGAAATTCCAACATTTTCAGCCTTGACACAAACATAAATTGCAGTTCCTATCGCACAAAGCACTGCAAAAATGAAAAGAATAATGATAGCGTGAGGGAACGGCAATGTGTAGGTCGCTGAATTAAAAAGGTATCCAAAGGAAACAGCACCCAAGAGCGCAACGAAAACAAGTTCTACAAGCAACACCCAGATACTTTTTTGGAGAAAACGATAAGTGCTTTTCATTATAAAAATCCTCATATATAAAATAATAATCACACACATTTTATCATATATTCATTTTAAAATCAAGTCTAAAAATAAAAAAAACGAAAAAAGGAAACTTGTTTGATAGAAAATTTATGAGTTTTTGAGAAAAAACGCCACCCTGTGTCTAAAAAACAAAAAAGACCGTTTTTAAAAACAGTCTTTTTAGTTAAAATGATTAGTTGTCGTTGGTAGAGTTTTTTAAATATTGCTTCAAAAATCTTTCGCAACTTTTGCGAATAGCGTCCGCTGTGTTGCCACCACCTATATGTAAAGCGACTTGCTCCCATTCTAAGCCGTTTATGTATTTTAAAGAAATAGCAAGTCGTAACAACGCATCGGGTATCGAGTTGATAAAATCGAGAATTTCCTTGTACAAAACGACACATTCTTTCAGATGTATACATATTTGATTTTTAAGCACTTCAATATCGCCTAAAATGTCTGCAATTTGTACACTCTCCCCACCGATTTTGTCGATAGAGCCCGCTTTTTTACACAGAGAACGAAGATGAGACTTTTCGTATTCTATTTCCTTGTTGAGCGCGTGAAGACGTTTTAATTCTTTAATTGTCATTCGTCGCACTTCCTATTTCATAGATTTCGCAAATGGAAAATTTTTCAACAAGGTCGAAGCAGTCTTGCGTGTTTGAGTTTAATAGAAGGTCAGATAAATCAAAATCCTTCACGCAGTTTTTGCAAAAGGTCTTTTTGTTTGGGAAAGTGATTACAGTTTCGCCGATATCAAGTTTGTTTTCGCACCAAAGACAGGTAATTTTGTTTTCCGTTGTCATTTCGGAACAAGATTTCAAGTGTCCATAAAGAGATTGACATACATCACACATAAGTTCCTCCGTATTATGCCAAGATTTTTATGCAAACGATGCAAGGGTTCACAGAATGCAGAGAGAAACGCGTGAAAACGCCTGCATTGATGAGATTTCTTGTACAATTTGCGCCTTTGAAAAGTTGTGCGTTTTATGACTAACGCACTAAACTCGCAAACGGTAAAAACCACGAGACCTCTTACGGGGCTAAGAGATAGACAAAAGCAAATTAAATTTGCCTTTGACAACATTTTAGCAAATTAAATTTGCATTGTCAAGTAGAGAATGTGAAAAATTTGCGACATTATTTCGACAAAATCTATTGACAATGCAAAAAATATTTGCTATAATCGAGATACAGATATATATTTATCTTATTTTATCTTAATATATCAAACTTTGATATAGAAAGGAGTTCTATGCTTAAACAAAGATTGATATCTGCGCGCAAAGGCGCAAATCTTACGCAGGCAGAGGTTGCTGAATTTCTTGGAATAAAAAGGCAGACTTATTCTGCGTATGAGCGTGGCGTAAGTACACCTGATGCCAATACTATTGCAAAACTTGCAAAACTTTTTTCTGTAAGTGCGGGTGAACTCGTTACGGGCGAAGCACCAGCGAATGCGATTAAAGTTCCTGTTTGTGGAAATGTTGCAGCGGGTGTTCCTATTGATGCCATTGAAAATGTTGAGGAATATGTTGAAGTTGATGCGTCGCTTGCAAGAGGTGCGACACTTATTGGCTTGAAGGTTAAGGGTAGGAGCATGGAGCCAAGATTTGCAAATGGTGATACTGTTATTATTCGTTGTCAAAATAATGTTGATAACGGAGATATTGCCGTTGTTCTTGTTGGTGAGGAGGCTACAATGAAGAAAATTGTAAAATATACAGAGGGTATTCGTTTGATGCCAACTAATCCAGCATACGAACCCACATATTTTTCAAACGAAGAAATACAAACAATTCCTGTTACGATAATCGGAAAGGTTGTCGAACTCAGAGCGAAAATTTAAAAGGCATAATGCCAAAAGGAGATATTATGTTAGAGCAACTCAAAAAAGAAGTTTATGAAGCGAATATGCTTCTTGTAAAATATAACCTTATCACATTTACTTGGGGTAATGTTAGTGGAATAGATAGAGAAAAAGGACTTGTTGTTATAAAACCATCAGGCGTTGAGTATGATGATTTGACACCTGATATGCTTCCTGTGCTTGACCTTGACGGAAATGTAATTGAGGGCGATTATAAACCATCATCAGACACAGCGACTCACCTTGAACTTTATAAAGCGTACCCCGAAATCGGTGGAGTTTGTCATACTCATTCTCCTTGGGCGGTAATATATGCGCAAGCGGGTAGAGGAATTACACCTTATGGAACAACTCATGCAGACTATTTTGGAACTACAATTCCTTGCACAAGAAAAATGAAAGACGAGGAAATCAAGGGCGAGTACGAGAAGGAAACAGGAACGGTTATTCTCGAAGCACTTAAAGATATCGGCGTTACTCAAATGCATGCAACGCTTGTTCATTCTCACGGACCATTCACTTGGGGAGATGATGCAAAAGCGTCAGTTGAAGCCGCAGTTGTTCTTGAACAAGTTGCAATGATGGCATACAATACGGAAATGCTTATGCTCAATGCGAGTGGAAAAACCGAAAGAATGCAGGAAACTCTTCTTCGTAAACACTACGACAGAAAACACGGACCAAATGCCTATTATGGTCAAGGAAAAAAGTAAAAAATCGACAAAAAGAGAAGAGCCACAAAAGGCTCTTTTTCTTGTGCAAAAATAACAAAAAAGTAAAAATAATATGAAAAAGCGCTGATTTTATAAAAAAATTAGAAAAATGAAAATTTTCCGAAAATTTTTTGAATTTTTATTGATTTTCATAAAAAAGTGTGTTATTTTGTATATCTATATATAATTAAATGAAGAAAATCAATCAAAAATTGATAAAATCCTTTTGTGCAAGTATACGAAATTTTAAGGCAAAAACGCATAAAAATGCGATTTTTAAAGCCCGAAATGCTGAAAAAACGCAAAATTTTTGTGCAAAATAAACAAAAATGGCACATATTTTTATGCATTTGACAAAAATGGATTTTAAAAAATTTTCAAAAAATTCTTGCAATTTATATATATATATGCTAAAATATGTAGGCTTGGCACGCGAAGAAGCGAGAGGTTGCCGTAAACGCCTTACTGCTATGGTATTTGCGGGTAATTTTCGTGGAGCGAGTCGGATTTCACACGGCAGAAAATGTATGCTGGGAATCTTCCCCTTGGTAAACCCGAGGTGACGCCTGCTTACATTTATCCGAACCTATGATATGCTGACGGGTTCGGTTTTGTTAAGCGGGTGATTGAAACACACGGGGCAGTGTAAAGCAAAATAGCCCCCGGTCAATTTCTATTTAATAAGGAGGAAAGCAAAATGGCAGTAAATGAGAAAATCAGAGTAAGAGTTAAGGGCTATGACCACACATTGGTAGATAGCGCATCTGAAAAGATTGTTGAAGCCGCTAAGAGAAACGGAGCGACTGTGTCTGGACCAATTCCACTTCCAACACAAAAGGAAATCGTAACAATCCTTCGTGCTGTACACAAGTACAAGGACAGTCGTGAGCAATTCGAACAGCGCACACACAAAAGACTCATCGAAATCATTAAGCCTTCAAAGAAGGTTGCTGAGGCGATTATGGGTCTTGAACTTCCAGCAGGCGTTGAAATCAAAGTTGAACTTTAATTAAACGTTTTAGGAAGCGAAAAAGCCAAACCCAACTGTACAGTAGCACAAATTTAACTTGCGGTGCTATGATGACGGAAGGTCAAGTTGATGTGTCGGTTGGCTCCGACAAAATTCAAACATCAACCAATAACCTTAAATTAGGAGGAAGCAAAAATGAAAAAAGCAATTATCGGTAAGAAACTCGGTATGACACAGATTTTCGCTGAAAATGGCGTAGTAGTTCAAAAGAAGACTACTGAAACAGACGGCTATGATGCAGTACAACTCGGATTCGAGAAAGCATCAGAAAAGCACGTAAACAAACCACTCGCTGGTCACTTCAAAAAGGCTGGTGTAGAACCACAAAAACATCTCAAAGAATTCAGACTTGAAGATGTAGCAACAATGAACGTTGGCGACGTAATAGCAGTCGATACCTTCGCACAAGGCGACAAGGTCGACATTTCAGGCGTTACAAAAGGTCACGGTTATTCAGGCGCAGTTAAGAGATGGGGTCACCACATGCTTCAAGCAACTCACGGTACAGGTCCAATTCACAGACAGGTTGGTTCAATGGGTGCTAACTCAACACCATCAAGAGTGTTTAAGAATAAGAAAATGGCAGGTCAGTACGGTAACGAAAAGTTAACAGTACTTAACCTTGAAGTTGTTAAAGTTGACGCTGAAAACAACCTTATCGCAGTAAAGGGTGCTGTTCCGGGCGCTCGTGGCGGTATCGTAGTTATTCGCGACAGCGTTAAAGCATAAGTTAAAGGAGGAATAGACGATGCCAAGTATTAATGTAGTTAATATGGCCGGCGCTGTGGTTGGTGAAATGACACTTTCCGATTTAGTGTTCGGTGCAGATGTAAACGAGGCTGTCCTCCACGCTGCAGTGAGAGCATACCTTCTCAATCAGA
>JAZSDJ010000111.1:0-2856 GCA_045531105.1 Eubacteriales bacterium
CCTTGATAATATGGCAAATGCCGTCATGAAAAGAGCGCTTGATATAATAATATCTGTAATTCTCATTATTTTAACCTCACCTCTTATGATAATTGCAGCAATAGGCGTAAAACTAACCTCAAAAGGACCTATTATATTTAAACAGGTAAGAGTTGGAAAAGATAATAAAGAGTTTACGATATATAAATTCCGTTCGATGAGAATGCCATCTCATGAGAGCCATCACTATGATGAAGAACACCAAACTGAGGCTGACGAAGACAGAAAAACCAGATTCGGCACATTTATGAGAAAAACAGGAATTGATGAACTTCCCCAATTTTTCAATGTTCTTTTCGGCTCTATGTCAATCGTAGGTCCAAGACCTGAACTTCCTATGTATGTAGAGGAGTATAGCAAGACTATTCCACTTTATATGGTAAAACATCAAGTTAAACCAGGAATTACAGGACTCGCTCAAATATATGGCTTTCGTGGCGATAATACATCTATTGAGCGTAGAATTGAACTCGACCTTAGATATATCGAAAACTGGACGCTTTTTAATGATTTGAAAATAATTCTTATAACACCTTTTAAAATTCTCAATCGAAACGAGAAGTACAAAAAGAAAAAATGAAAATATTATTAGTAGCATCTACAATGGTGCATATTAAAAACTTTCATCTGCCATATGTTGAAAGATTTGCAGAGTTAGGACACGATGTGTCGCTTATGACATCGTCTGAAAACGCAGAATTTTATATTCCGTTTAAGAAAAAGGCATTTTCTTTTAAAAATTTCCGTCTATCGTTTAAAATCCGAAAAATTTTAAAGAAAGAAAAGTTTGATGCTGTGTTCGTTCATACAACACTCGCTGCTTTTTGGACACGATTTGCCATGAAAGGACTGAAAAATAAGCCTATTGTTGTAAACACAGTTCATGGTTATCTTTTTTCAAAAGATTCTTCATATTTAAAAAGAAAAATTTATCTCTTTGCAGAACGATTCGTTCGCAAATGTACTGATTATATTTTTGTAATGAACGAAGAAGATATGGAAATTGCCACAAAGCATAAACTTTGTAAAAAAGAAGTTGTTTTTATAGATGGAATGGGTGTAAATCTCAATCGTGTAAGTGTTTCTGAAAAAAAAGCACCACGAGAAACGCTCAACTTGGTGTATGTTGGAGAACTTAATAAAAGAAAAAATCAAATCTTTCTTGTAAAATCACTTACAGAACTTGAAAACGCTCGTTTAACTCTCGTTGGCGATGGCGATGAAAGAAAAAATATAGAAAAATATGCAAAGAAAAATGGCGTTTTGAATAGACTTGAAATAACTGGGTTTACTAAAAATGTAAAATTTCATCTTGAAAATGCCGATATTTATACTTCCGCATCTACAATAGAGGGATTACCTTTTAATATAATTGAAGCAATGTCAGCGAAAATGCCTATTGTCGCAAGCGATATAAAAGGACAAAGAGATCTTTTGCCAAAAGAACAACTATATTCCTTGAATGATATGGAAGCGTTTGTGAAACTTGTAAAATCAACGCCTCTTGATGTTGTAGATTATGATATAAAGAAGTATAAATTTGAAACCGTTTTTAACAAGAATGTTGATTTGTATATCAGCACTCTTGAAAAATAAATTACATTAAAAGGAGGACAATATTATGATGTGGGTATGGTTCGCACTCGCTATTCTATTGCTTGTGGTAGAACTTTCAACTACTCAGTTTGTATCAATTTGGTTTTCCGCATCTGCACTTGTTACGGGTATTTTAGTTGCAATATTTGAAGGAATGCCCGTTGTTTTGCAAATCGTTATTTTTGTGGTTTTGTCTGTTGCGGCACTTTGTGCAACAAGACCGCTTGTTAAAAAGTTGACAGCAAAAACAGGCAAAGATAAAACCAATCTTGAATTAAATATTGATAAAACTGCGGTAGTAACCGAACAAATTAATAATATTAAAGAAACTGGCGCTATAAAAATCAACGGACTTGTTTGGACAGCACGTTCAATCGACAACTCAATTATAGAAGTTGGAGAAATCGTAATTTTCAAAGAAATTTCCGGAAACAAAGCGATAGTTTCTAAAAAACAGGAGGACAAAAATGATTAGTTCAGTAGCTTTAATGGCGCTTGCAAGCGCAGGAATGGGAGTATTAATTACTCTTATAATTATCGTTTTGATAATTGCAATCGCATTTATTTCAGGCATTAAAATCGTTCCACAGGCAAAAGCATATGTAATAGAGCGTTTTGGTGCGTATGAAAAAACATGGGAAACAGGATTGCATATGTTGATTCCTTTCATTGAAAGAGTATCGAAGCAAGTTTCTTTAAAAGAACAAGTTGCGGATTTTGATCCACAACCAGTTATTACAAAAGATAATGTAACTATGCAAATTGATACAGTTGTGTTCTTCCAAATCACAGACCCTAAACTTTTTGCTTACGGAGTTGAAAATCCTATAAGAGCGATTGAAAACCTTACAGCGACAACTCTTCGTAACATTATCGGTGATATGGAACTTGACCACACTCTTACATCAAGAGACACAATCAACGCAAAGATTCGTTCTATACTTGATGAAGCAACAGACCCATGGGGAATTAAAATCAACAGAGTAGAACTCAAAAACATTAAGCCACCGTCAGAAATTCAAGATGCAATGGAAAAGCAAATGAAGGCTGAACGTGAAAGAAGAGAAGCGATTCTCCGTGCAGAAGGTGAAAAGGCAAGTAATGTCCTTGTTGCCCAAGGTAAAAAAGAGGCAAGAGTTCTTGAAGCAGAGGCTGATAAAATGTCAGCAATCCTTCGTGCTGAGGCGGAAAAAGAAGCAAGAATTAAAGCGGCAGAAGCAG
>JAZSDJ010000090.1:0-1674 GCA_045531105.1 Eubacteriales bacterium
CCGCGCCGGGTCAGACGCGCGTGCGCGGTCCGGCGAATAAAAAGACACGCGCCAAAGGTCTCCCTAAAGCGCGTGATATTGTCTATATGAGATTTCTTATAGCGCCTATCGCGCATTAATCATCATCAAGCTGACTCTCTATGAATGGTACTATTGCTTCTAAGATTTCCACCTCTGAAGAGGTTAGACCACTATGGTCGAGATATGCAATCGGTCGCAGTATGTCGGCATATACAGTAATCACATTGATATCGTTTATTAACCGAGAGGGATCTCTATGGCATACCGCAGGGCTTCCCCACATTAAAGCGCCTTCTATGTCGTATATAAGAAGGTCGTGTCCAAAGTATCGCGCAAGATATTCCGCCCACTGTGTAAACTCGTTTTGTATTTGTATTCTTTTCATTCTATAATCTCCTCTCTTGTTCTGATTGTGGTATATCCATATTTTTTGAGGTCTGCTTTTGTCATTCCTCTATTGGCGCATATGTGCATTATAGCTCTCTGTTTATATATAGCAGGTCGCGCCCTATAATCTGCTATGTCTTCTATTGTCAAGCGGTATGACATAGGTTTATAACTGTCGCTTAAGAGTATTACATATAAATACATCATAGTTCTTTACCTCGTAGGGCGCATTACTGCGCCCCTATAAGTTCAATTTTATTCGCTATATCGTGGAAGAAGTCTTCTCGCTCGGTGAGGTCTATGTCCTCGGCTTCTTCGTCATATAATCCCATCATTTCTTCATATTCTTCGAGTATCTCCTCGCCGTCCTCAAAATCTTCAATATCGCAACCTCTACCCTCATATATCATTGTTGCAAGGTCAAGGACAGAACCCCATATGTCCATAAAATCATCGGGGAGTTGCGCTATTTCGTCAGAGCCACAAGTCGCGCAAATAATTTTATTATGCACCTCTCCGTGAGGCTCTCTCACTGTTACGGTATCAAGTTCGTTGAGTGTGTGGAGCGCGCCACAGTGAGCGCAATAATACATTTCTTTGAGTTTCATAATAATATAATTCCTTTCTATTGTTTTTATTTGTGGAGAGGGCTTATTCAGCCCTCTATATAGATTACAAAATGGGTGTTGTTGTGTATATCAATATCGCAGTCAAGTGCGGTATTAACATAATTACCTATTAAAAGAGCCTGCTCTTTTGTGAGTCCATCAATAGCCAATTCAATAAAAGTCTTTTTGTTTGCCTTTGCGATAATAACCTTGTCGGTTATAGTGGTTAAAAGATTAAGCATTTTTTTCATTATTTTATCCCCCTTATTTATTATTATAATAGCGGTTATTCCATTCTTTTTTGCTTTTGCGCTCTTTAATAGTGGCGTAAATGTAAAGACCTGCTAACCCCATTATTGAGCCAAAAGCACACGCCCCAATAAAGACGCAAATTGTTAAAATTACTTCCAAAATAAACATCATTTTTTTGTACCTCTCTTTTTTGTATTTTGTTTTTGTCGGCTTGTTTCCGACGAGATAATTGTACCACAAATTTGTGAACGAGTAAGGGTTTTTCAATGAACTTTTTGTATTTCTTTTGTGAACAATTTGTGAACTTTGAGGGGGTGGGTTGTTGGTTAGAATTGGAATTTTTTGGCAATTCTACGGAGCAATTAGGGGGGAGTGTTAACGGGATTTTGACAAATTGTGAACGAAA
>JAZSDJ010000263.1:0-3358 GCA_045531105.1 Eubacteriales bacterium
GCTAAGTGAATTTGTGAACAGTTTGTAAATTATTTGTTTCGCATTTGTCAATATTTGACCCAAGCCCATTATCCCGAAATTCATAATTCATTTACAAATCGTTTACAGAATATTCATTGACATTTGCTCTTGGGTGTGGTATAATATAGGTGTCAAAGGGAAAGCGGAGCGACAGTCCTCAAAAATACGAGTGCCACGGCTGACCGTCCCAAGACCGCCATTCGGCAAAGGCGATAAACCGTATCAGAAGGTCGAACCACTGCGGACGAGGACAGCGTGGGGTGTGGCAGTCGGCATACTTAGCATCGAGGACTGTGGCGAGCGTGGCAATCCCTGAAGAACCACGACAGAGAACCCGAGCCTTATATGGCGCGAAGTCGGGAGCGTTTTGGTCGGTAGCGTATAACCACCCTCACTGAGCTTATTTCCTAACCCCTTTCAGATGGCTCTCACCTCCTGTCGAGCCTACTGCGAGGGGTATACAAGGATAAGAGAGATTGACTGACGGATAGTAGTTACGGCGAACACGGAGTAAGTCTCTTTCTTATCCTTTTTCTTTCGCCGTGCCGCGATCGCCCGCCGCGGCACGATTTGCGCATTTGTGAACAGTTTGTAAACTTTTTTTGTCGAGATGTTTACATTTTATTTACAAATAAATTTCCTTAAATCTCTTGACAAAATAACTATGTTGTGATATAATAAAGGTACAAAAGAAAGAGAGGTAAATATTATGTACTTAACTAAAAATCAAGCAACCCCCACGACACAGACCTACATCGTAACCGCTGACTCTTGCGACTCTCTTAAAGTTCACATCGAAGTTCAGGGCGACTACCATCAAGCGATGTTCTATACAAAAGTGCTTCGCAGAGCCTTCCGACAGGTCGAAGTAACTTCCGCTGATACAGGCGAGGTAATGATGAGCCACTATGAAAGCGACGAGATATTCAACCCTTCTGTTCCATACCATATCGCGCTGATGGAACTTGAACTCACAGTTGCAGAACAGAAAACAAGATGAGAGGGCGCAAGCCCTCTCCATAAGAAAACAAAAGGAGAAGAAACTATGAAAATTATAAATAAGCCTCAGTATGCTATCACTCCGAAAGAAGTTGACCGTTTACTCACATTAAAAAATAAGCCTAATCTTATCTGCGATAATCTTGACTGTTGTGATTGTCAGGCTGGTTGCGATAGCTGTCCGTTTAATGCGGTATCCGACAAGTTGCAGAATATCCTTGACGAAGCGGCTGAAATTGCGAAATCTCTACCAAGAGCAAATGATAATGAGGGCGAGTAAAATCGCCCTCTTTTCTTTTCATCGGCGCGCTTCTGGTCGAGGCGCGCCGCTTTTACTTTTCTGTGCAACTTGCACAAATATTTATTTGAAACTTTGTTACATTTGCCTATTGACTCTATCCCAAAACTATGATATAATATAGGTACAGTAAAGGAAGGGAAAACCCTCCAGAAAGGAAAGTTTATTTTATGAAAACAGTATTAACCGCTATGCCCTATGCACAAGCAACAGTTTACCGCAACCCTAACCGCATAACCCTTGTATCTTATAAGACCACAGTAGCCGAAATAATAGGCGGTGTTCTTAAAGTCTACGGACTCCATTCAATGACCACTCGCAGACATATATCGGCATTCGTTCGTGAATATGCTAATACCGACTATGCAATAGCCAAAGATTGTTACATCAAAGGCATAGGCTATGACATAGTAACGCGCCAATGGGTAGAGCTTTAAGCTCTACCCCATAAGGAGAAAAGATATGGAAAAAGAAATTTTTAGAGGTCAAATATATTTTTGTAACCTCCGCACCGATGGATATATAACAAGCGGCTCGCGCCCTGTTCTCATAGTGCAAAATGACAAAGGTAATAGAACATCTAACACTACCATTGTCGCGCCTATTACTTCGCGCCTCAATAAGCGCAGATACCCTTCGCAAGTTGAAGTCGCGCCTATGGATAGCGGTCTATATTGCACATCTATTATTAAGTGCGAGCAACTTATAACCGTCAACAAGTCTGATATAGGCAGATATGTCGGAGAGGTTAAAGAAGAAATAATGCAAGAAGTTGCAACCGCAATTCGCAGACATTTGGATATTTAGTTTACAATTTGTTTACAAATATCCTATTGACAACAAAGCGTAAATGTGCTATAATATAAGTGTCAAAGGGAAAACCTCTTGACGCACTCAAAAATAATGGGTTGCGACCTAACCGCAAGAGAGGAAATATTATGAGAGTAACAAAAACAATCAAAGAGTACATCGAGAAAAGAGTCAAGGCTATAATGCCGACCACCACACCCGAAGAAGAAGCCTACGAAGCAGAGCGCAGATGCTATGAGGACTTTCGCAAGAGCGCAGAAGAAAAGTTGAAGGCATATGCTTCCGAACTTATCGCAGAGTTTTACGAGGAAAGCGGTATTACGCCCAACGAACATTTCAAACTCCGACCGAACTCTTATATAAGTATAACCTATGACGGTCAGTTACCCACCACCGCAAAAGCCAATACCGCAAAGAGCAAGAGGGAAAAAGAAATCAATGAAGCCATCGAAAACATCATCGTAACTCTTGAACTTGGCGGTACAAGAGCAGAACTTGAAAAAATGCTCAATAATTTGAGGGGTGAATAATCACCCCTCAAGGAAAGGATTTATTTTATGAAAATATATATAGCAAGCGCAATGTTCACCCCCACCCAAAAGGAGAGGATAAACGCGGTCGCAAAGTTAATGCGCCATATAGGGCATACAGTTTTCGTACCCCACGAATTTAAAGTACCTAATGCAGACACCTTGCCAAATGACGAATGGGCGCACGAGGTTTTTATTACAGACCTTCACCACCTTGACGAAGCCGATGTGGTATATTACTTTTGCGAGGGTATGGACGGAGATATCGGTGCCGCCTGGGAATGTGGCTACGCCTATGCAAAAGGAAAGCAAATTTTTGTAGAGGAAGTTGGCTCATCAAATTTTATCTCGCTTATGGTTGCGCAGTGCTCTGACACGGAAACCACTAAATATCAAAGTTAAGGCGCAAATGCGCCTTTTCTTTTTGCCGGCTCGTCGTGGGGCGCGACGAGCCGATTTTTGCGAGGGTCTTAGCTTCGTTCATTTTTTGTTTACAAATGTGTTACAAAATATTCATTGACAAATCCCAATAAGTATGATATAATATAAATGTCAAGAGGGGGTTAGTACACCAACCTTAACAGGAGTAATGACAATGCGTAAGCAGGCGGTGTTAGTTTCGCTCTTAAAAAATATGAAAGAAAATTTCAGAAACCTCTTGACAAATTACTCAAACTGTGCTATAATAAGAGTACAAAAA
>JAZSDJ010000204.1:0-5262 GCA_045531105.1 Eubacteriales bacterium
ATGCTTCGTTGCATTGTTAATGAAATAAACGAAAATGAAGTGTACAAAGTTGAAAAAATATATCAGCCAGTGAATGATGAAATAATCATTCTTTTGCATGCTGGTAGAGATAATTTCAGATTGTTGATAAATGCAGGCTCAAATTATCCGAGAATGAATTTTACCGAATCTCGCTCCGAAAATCCTGCAAAAGCGCCCATGTTTTGTATGCTTTTAAGGAAGCATTTAAGTGGTGCAAAACTTGTTCGCGCAAATCAACTTGGCTATGAGCGCGTTTGCGAACTTGAATTTGAAACCTATGATGAAATGGGCTTTAAGTCCAAAAAATATCTCGTTTGCGAAATAATGGGCAAATATAGCAATGTTATTTTAACTGACACGTCTAAAAAAATAATTTCCGCTCTTAAAACAATTGATTTTTCAACAAGCACTCAAAGACAGGTGCTTTCGGGAATGGTTTATGAACTTCCACCAAAGCAAGACAAGTTTGATACTATGAGTGTGACATTTGAGGAGTTTTTGGAAATTTATCAAAAATCCAATCCCGATATGAAGTGCGAAAAATTCATAACATCAAATTTTCTTGGGATCGCAACTTCGGTTGCCAGACAAATAGTTTATGAGTGCGCAAAAAATATTGACATCACTCTTGGAGCGATAGCGCCAACTGTTTTAGGAAAAGCATTTTTTTATGTCGTTGATAAAATAAAAAATAATGAAGCCGAACCGTTCCTTACATTTTCACAAGATGGAACTCCACTTGAATATTCATATGTGAGTCTTGATTTTTATGGTGTTGGAACGAGAAGAGAAAAGTTTGACACCTTTTCTCAAATGATAGATGCATTTTATTCTCAAAAAAGCAAAAATGAACGAATCAAACAACGTTCAAGCGATATTTTGCGCTTGTTGACTAATGCGCAGGCAAGGATTACCAAAAAAATATCTATACAAACATCGGAACTTGCTGAATGTGCAAAAAGTGAAGAACTTAAATTAATGGGTGATTTAATTACTTCAAATATTTATTTAATGAAACGAGGTCAAGAAAAAATCAGGGTAGTGAATTACTACGATGAATCTTGTCCGACTGTTGAAATAGAACTTGATAATCGTCTTTCTCCTTCTCAAAATGCACAAAAATATTACAAAAAATATAACAAGGCAAAAACTGCAAGAATAGAACTTACAAAACAAATTCAACTTGCAAAAACTGAACTTGAATATATTGATACAGTTTTCGAGGCTTTGTCAAAAGCGGAAACGGAAAGCGATTTATCAGAAATAAGAGATGAACTCTATCATAGTGGTTATGCATCTCGAATGAAAAATTATAGTGTCGTGAAACAACAAGCGCCTAAACCACTAAAATTTACAACGAGTGGAGGCTATACAGTCCTTTGCGGCAAAAACAATAAACAAAACGATTATATTACCACAAAACTTGCAAGCAAAACGGATTGGTGGTTTCATGTAAAAAATCTTCCTGGCTCGCATGTTCTTTTACAAACAGATGGAGAAGAACCACCCGAAAAAGATTTTACCGAGGCTGCGGAGATTGCTGCGTTTTATTCCAAAGCACAGGGTGATAATGTTGCAGTTGATTATACTCTTGCAAAGCATGTAAAAAAGCCATCTGGTTCAAAACCTGGGTTTGTTATTTATCATGTGAATTGGACTGCTTATGTAACTCCAAACGAAAAGAAAATTAGTAGTTTGCAAAACAAATAATTATTAATTAAAACAATTTTATAATTTGTAAAATTAAAAATTTGAAATTTTTAAAATTCAACAATTCAAAAAGCACCTTAAAAAAGGTGCTTTTTCCTTTGTATATTACTTGTTTAACTTTCCGCGATATTCTAAAAGTGACATTAAAATTTGTGCTGTTTGTGCGCGAGTCAAAGGAGAATTAGGATTTATTTTTCCATTTTCTTTTGATAAAATTCCAACTTCGGCAAGAGAAGTAATAGAGTCTTTTGCCCAGTCTGGTATGTCGTCTTCATCAGCAAAAGTTGCAACGGAAGTTTCTTTTTTTGCCCCAATTATTTTATTGATTATAACCGATGCCTCGGCGGTGGTTATTTGCGCTTTTGGATTTACATAAATTCCATCGGTTTTTCTTTCGCCTTCAATAATTCCAAGCGCAAATGCACTTTCAAAATACCCTTTATATTCTGGTGAAATATGTTCGTCATCAGCAAATCTTGTCGTGGTAATTTCGGGAATGTTTTTTGCGCCCATTACATTCATAACAAGTGCCAAAAATTCTTCCTTTGTAATGGTTTTTTCGGGCTCAAAAGAATAAGTTCCGTTGGCATTTTTTATACAAGACATATAATTGCTTCCAACCTCTAAAACAGCATTGTGAGCCTTGTGACCATTCATATCTTCAAAGACAAGAGTAGTTTTAGTGGTCTTGATTTTAACATTTACAGTTGCTTGCCCTGAATAATTACCATAAGAATCGCGCACTCTATATGTAAAACTGTCTTTTCCTTTCGCACTTTCATATGGAGTGTATTTGTAATCACCTGTTTCAGCGTTTATAATTTCTAAAAGCCCTTTTTCAGGGTACGAAACAACTTCAAATTTTAGCGCATCACCCTCTGGGTCATAGCCATTCAGAACTCCGTAATATGAAATGTCTTCGTTAGTCCAAGTTGAAATCGCATCGCCATTTGTTGAAATTGGAAAATAATTTACTTCTTCGATAACCTTTAAAACACATTCAATTTTGTAATTTCCACTGTTGGGAATGAAAGTGAAAAAGCACTCATTTGTGGTTTTGGGAATGAATTTGAGGTTTGAAAAATCCTCTCGTTCTATCACTTGATTTTCTACAACATATATGTTTCCTAACATGAGTTTGCCATCGTTTGCACTTGGTAGAGAGGTTATGCGAATACTTTTTACATTAGTGCCAAGAGTCTGGTCAAAATCGTATGAATCGAAACCAAGTTCTCCGTTGTAAACAACACCTGCCTTAATCATTCCGTTTTCCCTTGCAATCACATCAATGGCAGGAGATATTTTTTGTGATGCAAAAGCGGTCATTGAAAACGCAAATATCGCAAAAATGCAAAAAAATAAGAATCTTTTCATTTTAAAAATTCCTCCAAAAAATCTTTTCATTAAAAACATATTAGAAAACATTTCAAAAAATGACGGTTTTTCCTTTTAATTCAAAAATAATCAACATTTTATCAAAAATAGCCAAAAAGTGCATTTTTTATGAGTTGCACAAAATGTTTCAAGGGTTCTATAATGATATAGAAAGGGTTGAATCCTTTGATGAAAGGAGAAATATGGAAATCATAAAAATAAATAGCGACTCGTTTAAAGTATCGTTAGACGCACAAGAAACCGAAAAATATCATATAAAAACTATTGATGAATACACAAAAGAAGATGCAAGCGCTTCAATAAGAGCATTGCTTGAAATCTTAAAAGACGATGGGGTGGATTTTGGAAAAGAACGAGTTTTTGCAGAAGTTTATTTGTCAAAGGATGGCAGTTGCGAAATTTTTATTAGTAAGGCACTCAATAGTTTAAAGAAGTTAAAATCGACGGTAAAGCCATTATCAAAGGCAATTTATAGATTTTCGTGTTTGAAAGATTTGCTTAATGTCTGTATGGTTCTTAAAAATGTAGATTACAATGGTGATTGCGAAATATACTACAACGAAAAACAAAAAAGTTATTATGCTTTATTGTACGGCATCTATCAAAGAGATATTAAATATGCTTTTTTAAGTGAATTTGGAGAAAAAATAAAAGAAAGTATTTTTCCTTACATAAAAGAATACTGCTTGTGCTTGTGCGATAATAATGCTGTTGAAATTTTTTCGAAACTATTGTAATTAATTTTCAAAAGTGATAAAATATATGCCAAGCGGGAAAACCTTTGGCTCATTCTGTCGGCAAAAATAACAATTAAAGGAATTAAAAATGAATCTTAGTGCTTTTTATATCGTTATTTTGTCTCTTTTTGTTATGTTGATAGTAGGCTACATAGCAAGAAAAGCAAACATAATAAATGACAATGCGTCAAAAGCGCTTTCAAATATTGTAATAAAAATCGGTCAGCCTTTTATGATTATTGGGGCAATGATAAAAGTGGAATTTTCAACAGAACGACTCAAAAATGGATTTGTTGTTTTAGGATTGGGCATTTTGTTTCACGCAGTTCTTGCTTTGATTTCGTATTTTGCTGTATTTAAGTACAAAAATATTAACGAGAGAAAAATTTGTGAATTTGCAACAATTTTTGGAAATTGTGGATTCATAGGATTCCCACTTGTGGAATCTATACTTGGAGAAGAAGGGTTGTTTTATGCAAGTTTCTTCGTAGTTGCATTCAATCTTTTTATGTGGACGTGGGGAATAACTATTCTTGCAAGAGAAAGAAAAGATATAAAAATAAGCATAAAAAGTATGCTCTTGAATTACGGAACATTGCCGTGCGCACTCGGATTGCTTATTTTCATCGCGCGTATTCCGATTCCTGAATTTATTGAATTATCAGTTTCCTATCTTGGAAGTTTATGTACTCCAATTTCAATGCTTGTTACTGGCGCTCTTATCGCAACCGTTTCTATTAAAGACCTTTTTAAAGATGTGAAAGTCTATTACGCATGTGCTATAAAACTGATTATAGCACCAATAATTGTAACAACCATTACATGGCTAATAGGACTTAAAGCGTTTGTTGTTTTTATGGCTATTGTTTTTGCAATGCCAACAGCGTCTTCAACAGTAATGTTTGCCGAACTTTATGAAATGGATAAGAAAAAAGCAGCAATAATATGTGGCGTGAGTTCATTACTCTCAATGATAACAATGCCGATTTTAATGACTTGCTTACAAATGATTTTGATATGAAAACAAGGCTGAACACGGCCTTGTTTTTTCAAAACTTCATGTTGCTTTTGTCAAAATATACAAAAAAATAAAATTTTTTGTTGATTAAAACAAAAAAGTGTGGTATTATATCAATTACCTACCCTAAAATTTTTCAAAAAATAGGAAGTGAAAAACATTAATGGATATACCAATGACAGATAAAAATGAGATAAAAATTTTCATACTTTATCTTATGGATAGAATAGGCTATCCAGTGAAATTTTCCGATGTTTGTAGCATTTTGCATCAAGAAAATGTGGTCAGTTATTTTGACGGCGGAGACTGTTTTGGAGAACTTGTTGACGCGGGTCATGTAATAAGAGTTGCTGTCGATGAGAGTGGAGAAGGACTTTATGT
>JAZSDJ010000163.1:0-2547 GCA_045531105.1 Eubacteriales bacterium
GGTATTTCCTGCCCCAACGCCAAGCGCCGCTTTTCCACTTGAATAAGCAGCCTTAACCATACCAGGTCCACCAGTTGCCAACATAATGTCTGCGGTACTCATCAAAAGATTTGTAAGTTCAAGGCTTGGAACATCTATCCACGAAATAATATCATCAGGAGCGCCTGCCTGCACAGCCGCTTCAAGCACAATTTTAGTTGCGGCGATTGTGCTTTTCTTTGCTCTTGGATGAGGACTAATAATAATACCATTTCTTGTTTTTAAGGCAATAAGCGTTTTAAATATAGCAGTTGAGGTTGGATTTGTAGTTGGAATTACAGCGCCAACAACACCAACAGGACAAGCAATCTTTTGCATTCCACCTGCTACATCCTCTTCTATAACTCCACAAGTCTTTTCATTCTTATATTTGTTATATACATACTCACTTGCAAGATGATTTTTTATAACCTTGTCTTCTACAACTCCCATTCCCGTTTCCTCAACGGCAAGTTTTGCAAGTTCTATTCTTGCTCTATTTGCAGCCATTGCAGCAGAAGCAAAAATTTTATCAACTTGCTCTTGTGTGTAACTTGCAAATTTTTCCTGAGCATTTTTAACGCGTTTAAAAGCCATTTCAAAACTTTCTACGCTATCAATTATTTGATATTCTTTCATAGTACTCCTCTTAAAATTGTTCTTTTAATATTGTATTAAAATTCAATTATAATGACTATATATTGTTTTTGATAAAATCCCTTATTATTTGAGAAATCCACTTACGATTTGTTCTTCCGCTTCTTGTTCAGTAAGACCAAGTGTCATAAGTTTAATGATTTGTTCGCCTGCGATTTTACCAATCGCTGCTTCGTGTATCAAGGCTGCATCAATATGATTTGCGGTAATTTCAGGAATGGCAACGACCTTCGCGTCGTCCATAATAATCGCATCGCACTCTGTGTGTCCTGTACATTTGTTATTTCCATTTATAACAGATTTAAACACTTGTTTTGAGTTCTCTTTGGCAACTGAACGAGAAATAATATTTGCTCCCGAGTTTTCGCCATCAAGGTCAACTGTAAACTCTGTTTTTGCAAATTGTGAACCATGAGTCATAAGTTTTTCGCGAACTACTATTTTTGCGCCTGTTGCAAGTTTTGCAGTTGTTATTCGGTCTGTTGAATCAATGCCTTTAATTTGTGTTGTTTCCATTTCGAGATATCCGTCTTCGTCAATCTCAATAATGGTTGTTGGGTTCATTACATTTTCACCATTTCCGTCGCCTTCTCCATAGTGACGCTCAACATATTTTACTTTTGCGCCTTTTCCAATATGAAATGTATGAATTCCATCGTGTTCTGACTTATCATCACCTGTGTTATGAATTCCACAACCAGCAACGATTATTACATCAGCGCCATCACCTACATAAAAGTCATTATAAACAAGGTCGTTAAGTCCACTCTTGCTTATAATAACAGGAATATGAACGCTCTCTCCTTTTGTTCCAGGTTTTATTATAATGTCAATTCCATTCTTGTCGGTTTTGGTAACAATATCTATGTTTGCAGTAGTGTTTCTTCCACCCAAAGCGCCGTTCGCTCTTATGTTGTATGCGCCTTCTGGCGTTTTATGAAGGTCGGCTATTTTTTCAAGTAAATTCTTTTGAATGTTATCCATAGCGTCCTCCTTAATTTTTATCTGTTAATGTTTTGCAAGTTGTTGCAGTTTTCCCAAGAAGGGCTGGTAAAATGTCTTCTTTGTTACCATATTGTTGGATTTGTCCGTTTGCAACAACAACGATTTTATCTGCAATATTCAATATTCTTTCTTGGTGAGAAATTATTAAAATTGAACCATTTGTCTTTTTATGCATTTTTTCAAACACCTGAATAAGATTATTAAAACTCCAAAGGTCAATTCCCGCTTCTGGCTCATCAAAGATTGAAAGTTTTGTTTCTCTTGCATTTATCATAGCGATTTCTATTCTTTTGAGTTCTCCGCCAGACAATGAGGCATTTACCTCTCTGTCAATATAATCTCTTGCACAAAGACCAACCTCAGAAAGATAAGTACAAGCGTCAGAAACAGTAATTTTCTTTCCAGCAGCAAGTGTTATAAGGTCTTTTACTGTTAAACCTTTAAATCTTACAGGTTGTTGAAAGGCGAAACTAATTCCAAGTTTTGCTCTTTCTGTAATGCTCATATTTGTAATATCAACACCATCAAACAAAATTCTTCCTGATGTTGGTTGATAGATACCCGCTATAATTTTGGCAAGAGTTGATTTTCCTCCACCATTTGGTCCTGTAATAGCAACAAAACCATCGTCAATGTCAAGATCAATATTTTTTAGAATTCCTTTTTGAGTATCTTCTGTTTGAACCTCAAAAGAAATATTTTCAAGTCTAAGCATAGATAATACTCCTTATAAAAGTAATATTTATTATTCGTATTATTTTAACATATTTTTCCCTTTATGTGAAGATATTTTAGAATAAATTATTTCATTTTTCTACATAATTTTTAATAAAAATATAAAAAAAGAAAAAACCACCGAAAAATCGG
>JAZSDJ010000132.1:0-5181 GCA_045531105.1 Eubacteriales bacterium
TATAACAAAGATAAAGATATAAGGGAGAAAATAAGGTGTATCAAAAGATTTGAAAACGCTATTTTTAGGCTCTAATTTTGTTATAAAAACAAATAAAAACGAGAAGAAGCCACAAAGAATTCCATGAATAAATTTAAAAAATACAAATTTTTTCTTGTCAAGAGGAAAATCTTCGCATACTGAAAAGGTTTGAAAATGGACACAAATTCCACCAAAGCCTACACAAAATCCATTTAAAAAAGATGCTAAAAATACATTTTCTACTTTTAACACTTGAAAACTTCCATTACAAAATTCGCTAAAAATATTAAGCAATACATATAAAAGTGAATTTGATTTTAAATTCAAAATTATAGTTAAAATATTGCAAATCACGGAGAAAAAAATTACAAATCCACATATTGAAATCAGAGTAAATATAGAATTTGTAATTGATTTAGTGATTGCTATGGAGAAGGAAATTTTGTTATTGAAATTAGATTTTTTATTTGAAATGTGATGGCAACTAAAATTACTTTTTTTAGCATTAAAAAGCATTTTTCCAAGAAATAATGAACATAAAATTTGTACAAAAAACAGATAAAAACCAAACCAAATATTCCCCCAAATTTTTATTCCCATACAACTTATCAAAAATCCGATCCCAGCATTTGAAGAGAGAATGATTGCGTTTGAAAAATCTGTTTCGTCTCCACCATTTTCCTTAAAATCTTCGCATATTAATTTTGGTCCCGTCACAAAACCACAAAGAGAACAAACAAAAATGTAGCAAGCATATTTTCTACATATGCCTAAAATATTATACAATCTATTTGGCAATAGGTTAAAAAGTGGTTCGTACGCTTTTGTGTAAAGGATTACGGATGAAATCACCATTATAGAAAATAGTGAAGGTATTAAAGTGTTAAAGCAAAATGAAAGTGCATTTTTCACTTCCACTCCAACAAATTCGGCGTTTGTAAAAAATACAAACAGTGTTCCAATTAGTGAAATTAGAACTAAAAACCTCTTTAATTTTAAAGTTATTATTATCGCCTCTTTATCATAAACATTATACAGAAAATTATATGTTTTGCAGAGGTGAAAAAATGCGAAAAAAACACATTCAAGAAATAATCTCAGATAAGTTTGATATTCCATTGGAAGCAATAGCAAGTATACCAAACGCACAGTTTGTAGGAAACTCTCAACTTAGTATAGATGGTTGTATAGGAATAAAGAAATATGAATCTTCCGAAATAATAATTCGTGCAAAAGATTTTGTTCTTAAAATTTCCGGGTCTTCATTAAATATGATGACATTTTCAGGTGGGAGAGTTTCAGTTAGAGGTTATATATCAAAATACGAAATCGAGAGAGTGTAAAATGAACTTTTTAAATTATTTAAAAATAAAAATCCCAAAAGAATACAGAAATTTAGCAATGGACACGATTTTAAAAAATCACCTTTCTTACAAAAAGTCGATGATACTTCCGGATTTGAGTCTTGAAATAATCATTTCCACTAAAAACAAAAAAATTTATGAATCTATATTTTCAAAGAATTCAATCGAAGCAGAATTTGGAGAAAGCAAGGGCTTTTTATCTGTTATTGAAAAATACAAAAACCGTTATGGAATAATTTTTGGAATTTTTATATTGATTTTGTCTGTATATGCATCATCCTTATTCGTTTGGAGGATAGATGTTGAAGGAAACATTAATGTTTCAAATGAAGAAATTATTGAAACACTTGAAAAGTCGGGGTTTTCAGTTGGAAGTTTTGTTCCTAATGTTAATTATGATACCTTACATAACAAATTTTTACTATTATCTAATGATATTGCATGGATTTCTGTTAATATCAATGGAAATGTAGCAAAAGTAAAAGTGAGAGAAAGACTTACTGAAAAAGAAGAATTAAAGACTACTTACACAAATGTTGTGTCTAAATATGACGCTCAAATAACAATGATTCAACTTTATAATGGCAAAAAAGTAGTTTCGATTGGAGATGTAGTTAAAAAAGGTGACATTTTAGTAAGCGGAGTTTTAAATTCACAATCTCAGGGAACAAGATATGTACATGCGGATGCGAAAATCTTTGCATATGTAAATAAGCCGATTAAGATAAATATACCCTTTAAAACCACAGAAAAATCTTACACAGGAGAAATAATAAAAGAAAAAAAGATAAAAATCTTTTCAAAGTCAATAAATTTTTTCTCAAAGGGTAGAAATCAATATGAGTTTTGTGATAAAATAGAAACAACAAAAACAGTTGTTTTATTCGATAAAATTAAGTTGCCTGTTGAAATAACAACAGCTTATTATAGACCATATGTTATGGAAAGTAAAATTTTATCACATAAAGAAGCGATAGATATTGCATTCCTTGAACTTAGAAAGGAATTTGACATTGCAACAAAAAATGCAGATATTATCACTAAGACAACAAAAACTTTTTATGATGAAAATGGTTTTTATATTGATTGCAATCTTTATTGCATAGAAGATATTGCGTCACTGATAGAATTTGAAGTTGAATAAAAAGGAGCAAGCATGGCTGAAAAAACATTCAATACATCATCACCATCTATAACAAGTGCAATCTTTGGACCTTTTGATATATATGTTAGTTCCATCGAACGTGCTTTTAATGTTAAAATAATAAATAGACCTTCTAATAATGATATTGGTGATTGTGTAACGATAAGTGGAACAGAAGAAAATGTTCAAAAAGCATATGAAGTTTTAATTTATCTTAATAAAATGGCATCTCTTAACACTCTCATTACTGACCAAAGTGTTGATTATGCAATTTCAATGGTTCAAGATAATAAAACAAGTGATTTAAACGAACTTGATGACGATTGCTTTTTTGTAAGCGCAAAAGGAAGACCAATCAAGGCGAAAACATTAGGGCAAAAGAAATATGTAAACGCTATTAAAAAAAGCACTATTACAATAGGAATAGGTCCGGCTGGAACGGGTAAAACGTTTTTAGCCGTAGCCATGGCTGTAAAAGCGCTAAGAGATAAACAAATTGGTAGAATTATTTTAACTCGTCCCGCTGTTGAGGCAGGAGAAAGGCTTGGATTTTTGCCTGGTGACCTTCAAAGCAAGATAGATCCATATCTTCGTCCTTTATATGATGCATTATATGAAATGCTTGGAGTTGAAAATTGTGCAAGATATCTTGAAAAAATGACAATAGAAATTGCACCGCTTGCTTATATGAGGGGAAGAACACTTGATGATTCTTTTATAATTCTTGATGAAGCGCAAAACACCACTCCTGAGCAAATGAAAATGTTCTTAACTCGATTGGGAATAGGTTCAAAAATCGTTGTAACAGGTGATTTGACACAAACTGATTTGCCTGATGGCAAAAGTAGTGGTCTTGCAGAAGCGGTAAAAATCTTAAAAGATGTTGAAGGAATTGATATTCACACATTTACTGATAAAGATGTTGTAAGACATAAACTTGTACAAAGAATCATTCTTGCATACGACAAATATGAAAAAGAACGAAAAAAGCCAAAGACACAAACCACGAAAAGAGGTAATAAAAAATGAGATTGACAACTTACATTACAAACGAAATTACAGATGGAGATATAAGGGTTGCATTGAAAGCGATAGCAAGAAAGGCGATTTTCAACACTCTTGTTTATGAAGGATTTGATTATGATGCAGAAGTTTCATTAACTTTCGTTGATAATGAGAGAATAAAGGAACTTAATAAAGAATATCGAAACAAAAATAGCGCAACCGATGTTTTATCTTTTCCTCAATATGATAATTTTGACGATATTTTAAATCCTAATGGCGTAGTTTTATTGGGAGATATCGTTATTTCTCTTGAAAGAGCGGCTGAGCAAGGTTATAATTTGTTCCACAGTATATATCACGAAGTTGCATTTCTGTGTGTCCATTCAACTCTTCATCTTTTGGGTTATGACCACGAAACTTCCAAAGAAGACGAAAAAGAAATGATAAAAAAACAAAAAGACATAATGGAGATAATAGGATTTTAATGAAAAAGACGGCATTTATAGCAATAGTTGGCAGACCAAATGTTGGCAAATCAACAATTTTAAATTCAATTTTAGGGGAAAAAATTGCTATTGTATCATCTAAACCACAGACTACAAGAAATAGAATTACAGGCATTTTAACAAAGGACGAAAACCAATTCGTGTTTTTAGACACACCAGGATTTCAAAAGCCAAGAACAAAACTTGGCGACTATATGCTGAAAGCATCAAAATCGTCAATCGGTTCTTCTGATGCTGTTATTCTTGTAGCGGATTCTTTCCATTCGCCTGGCGATATTGAAAAAAATATAATAGAGCAAATTGTCGCGAATAAACTTCCTTGTATCTTAGTGTTGAATAAGACCGATATGTCAACTCCTGAAAAACTTGCACAAACAATTTCGCAATATGATGAAATTCATAAATTTAGCGCAGTAGTTCCAACTTGTGCTTCTAAAAATCAAGGCATTGATATTGTTTTAGCAGAATGCGCAAAATTTTTGTCAGAAAGCGAATGGTTTTTCCCCGATGATATGATTACCGATCAGCCCGAAAGAATGATTGTGGCTGAAACAATAAGAGAAAAAATTTTGAGAACTCTTAATGATGAAATCCCGCACGGAACGGCAGTATCAGTTGAAGAGTTTAAGGATGACGGAAAAATAATTAAAATTCGCGCAGATATTTATTGTGAGAAAGATTCTCATAAAGGAATTATTATAGGTAAAAAAGGCGCTTCTTTAAAAACTATTGGATCTTATGCAAGAGAAGATTTAGAGAGATTTTTTGGAGTTAAAGTGTTTCTTGATCTTTGGGTGAAAGTTAAAGAAAAGTGGAGAGATAGTGCAGTTAATTTAAATAATTTCGGATATAATCCAAAGGATATTCAATGACAGATATAAAAGTTAACGCATTGGTTATAAAAGAAAATTCAAGTGGAGAATATGATAAAGTTCTTACTGTTCTTACTGAAAATTATGGAAAATTATATGTTGTTGGAAAGGGTGTCAAAAGCGTTAGAAGTCGTCATATGGCATCGACACAACTTTTTTCGTATTCTTCGCTTAATTTAAGAAAAAAAGGAAATTATTATTACATAACTGATAGCGATTTGATAGAAAATTATTACGATATAAGGGGAGATATGTTAAAACTGGCACTT
>JAZSDJ010000131.1:0-20155 GCA_045531105.1 Eubacteriales bacterium
CGAAGAATGAGTTTTGGGGGTTCGCGTGAAGGTGCGCCTCGTAGGGGTCCTTGTAAAATTCGGCAGAATTTTTGAGGAATGAGAGAACAACTTGGTTCTTTAAACTCAAAATGCAACAAAATATATAATGTAAAAAACGAAAAATCAACCATACAGCAAACGATAAAACTTTTCAGGGTTAGGAATTTAAATGGAAAAGATTTATTACAAAATAGAGAAAATCAAAAAAACGGCACAGGGCTTTGTGTTTTATATCACTTCAAGCATGGGAACAAGTTTTGAAATGCCCGTTTCTCCCGACCAGTTTGAGCGATTTGAACTTGAACAGGGCGAGATAATCGACGATGCTCACTTCTTGCGTATAAGAGAGGAGCATCTCTTTGACAACGCTCGAAGACACGCATTTTCAATTCTTTCGTATGGTGAAAACAACAAAAAAATGCTCATAACAAAACTCCAAAAGCAAGGCTTTTCTCGCGAACTTTGTGAAAATGTCGCTCTTTATATGGAGCATCGTGGCTACATTGACGAGAAAAAGCAAATGGGGCTTTTAATCGACACATATTTGAAGAAAAAGTTCGGTAGAATTAAAATCGTTGAAGAACTTATCATAAAAGGCTATCGTCGTGACGAAGTTAGTGAATATGTAAAAGAAGCGCTCAAAGATGTGAATTTTGTTGAGAACTGCATTTGGATTATAGAGCACAAATACAATCCACTTCCAAAAGAACCGGAAGAACTCAAAAAAATGATAGGTGCGCTTATGCGTTATGGCTATAATATTAATGACATTAAGGAGGCAATCAAGCGCTTCCAGTCTAATGATTTATAAGTGTCATTCTTTTGCGCGTAATCGCTAAATAATTGCTCACAGGGTGTGCTTTATCTATCTAATACTAAGAGGTATTTTATGTCAAAAATAGGCTTTGTGTCGCTTGGCTGTCCAAAAAACCAACTTGATACCGAGGTTATGCTCGGTCATCTTGTGTCGGAAGGGTATGAAATTACCCCCGATGAAACAGAGGCAGACATAGTTGTAATTAACACATGTGCTTTTATAAATGACGCAAAACAAGAATCTATTGACAACATTCTTGATATTGCGTGGCTTAAAGAAAATAATAATTTAAAGGGAATTATCGTCACAGGGTGCTTGGCAGAGCGCTATCGCGATGAGGTTATGAAAGAAATGCCCGAGGTTGATGCAGTACTCGGCACGGGAAGTGTGCATAGTATTGTAAAGGCAGTTAAGGCAGTTGAGAGAGGCGAGCGCTTTTGCGAATACCTCGACAAAAACGAAGTTGCCCTTGGTGGTGACAGAATTATAACCACGCCAGAGTCCTACGCATATATCAAAATCAGCGAGGGCTGTGACAATCGTTGCACTTATTGTGCGATTCCCGACATTAGAGGTAAGTTCCGTTCGCGACCTATGGACGAAATTGTTGAGGAAGCCAAGGAACTTGCAAGCATAGGAATTAAGGAACTTGTCGTTGTCGGACAGGACACTACGGCATATGGTATCGACCTTTATGGTGAGTATGCCTTGCCAAAACTTCTTCGTCGTCTAAGCGAGGAAACAGAGGTTTCGTGGCTCAGAATTTTATATTGCTACCCCGACAAGATAACTCCCGAACTTATAAAAGAATTTAACGAAAACGAAAAACTTGTAAAATACATAGATTTGCCAATTCAACACATTTCCTCACGCGTTCTCAAACGAATGAACAGAAAAGGTGACGGAGCGCTTGTTCGTGAAGTTGTTCGCAAATTACGCACACATGTCGAGGGAATTTCTATTCGTTCGACAGCGATTGTCGGTTTCCCAGGCGAAACAGACGAGGACTTTGAACAACTTTGTGATTTTATCAAAGAGGCAAAATTTGAACACTTCGGCGCGTTTACCTATTCGCGCGAAGAAGGAACACCTGCATACAAACTTGACAATCAAATTGACGAGCAAGTAAAACAGGACAGATACGATATTTTAATGGAACACCAACTTGCAATAAGTGAGGAGCAACAAAGGTCGAAAATCGGCAAAACAATGAAAGTTTTGGTTGAAGCGTACGACCCTGTGGCTGAAACTTATAGCGCAAGAACAGCGAGCGATGCCCCCGAAATCGACGGAAAAGTGTTTATTCAAGCCAAAAAGGGAAGACTTGTTGAGGGTGAATTTGCCACTGTAAGGGTTGTTGATGCGCTTGACTACGACCTAATATCCGAGATTCAATAGACGGCACAATACTGCGTAGTTCCTCGCCGACAAATTCGATGTATACTGTATACACCTTCATCTGTCGGTTGTGGTACGCCTTGTCTTGTTTGTCTCTCGAACCTCGGGAGATTCAATAGACGGCACAATACTGCGTAGTTCCTCGCTGACAAATTCGATGTATACTGTATACACCTTCATCTGTCGGCTGTGGTACGCCTTCTCTTGTTTGTATCTTGAATCTCGGGAGATTCAATAGACTACAAATTCCTGTGTTGCTTCTTGAACCTCGGGAAGTTCAACATACGGCATAAAAAAAGAAGCACTGGTGTGCTTCTTTTTTGTTTTATTTGTCTTGTGTTAAAACTTTCCAATAAGTTTTAAGATAATCGATACCAGAGCCGACAGTCATAATAACCATAAGGGCAACTGCGACATAGGAAACGATTGATTTTGTGTCGAGAGCCAACGACCAAGCGGGTTCTAAAATCAAAACGAGAATTGCCACGATTTGAGTAACAGTCTTGCATTTTCCAAACCAACTTGCTGCGACAACGCCAACGTCGCTATTTGCACAAACAAGTCGAATTGAGGTTACGCCAAGTTCACGAAGGAAAACGATAGCGCTTGACCAAACAAGAACTTGTTGTAAAGGTCCACCCGCTTTTACAGTCAAAACAAGAAGCGCGGCGAAAACCATAAATTTGTCAGCGAGTGGGTCCATAAACTTTCCGAAATTAGTCACAAGTCCGTATTTTCTTGCGATTTTTCCGTCAAGCATATCGGTAAGTGATGTGATTGCAAACACACCTGCGCTCACAAGCGCGCCAATAACAGGGTGTTTGATATAGAGCATACAAGCCATAAATACAGGAACAAGTATCGCTCTTAACATTGTTAGTTTGTTAGGAAGATTCATAGTTCACCTCTAAAATGATATTTAGTTTTCGTTTGAATTAAGACCAAATCGTTGGGCAGTTTCTTTGTCAAGAGTAGAGAATTTAGTGAACTGACCGAGCCAACTCATCGACACAGTTCCAACAGAGCCGTGACGGTTTTTAGCCACGATAACATCAACAAGGTTCTCTTTTTCGGGGTCAGTGCCATAATAGTCACGAGAGAGGAAGATAACCATATCGGCATCTTGTTCGATAGAACCCGACTCACGAAGGTCAGAGAGCATAGGCTTTCTTTCCTTTTCCTTCTCACTTGTACGCGAAAGTTGTGAAAGACAGATAACGGGTACGCGAAGTTCCTTTGCCAAAACTTTAAGGCCACGCGAAATTTCACCAATTTGGTTTACGCGATTCTGCTCACCCCTGTGGTGTTCGGGTTGCATAAGTTGAAGGTAGTCGACAACAACAAGCCCGAGGTTTTTAATTCTGCGAAGTTTCGCCTTCATTGAAGTCAAAGAAATACCAGAGGTATCATCAACGAAAATATCGGTTTCCGAAAGAATAGATGCAGACATTGCAAGGTTTTCCCACTCTGTAAGAGAGAGTTGACCTGTGCGAAGGTGTTGAGAGTCAATCATCGCCTCTGAGGAGAGCATACGCTTAATAAGTTCCTCATTCTGCATTTCAAGAGAGAAGATACAAACGGCTTTTTTCGTGCGTTTAGCGACACTTGCCGCGATATTCAAAGCGAAAGAGGTTTTACCAACACCAGGGCGCGCGCCCACAATGATAAGATTACCCTTGCCAAGACCGACAAGTTGTTTATCAAGGTCGGAAAATCCTGTTTGAATACCGACAGTTTCCTCGGTTGCGCCTTGTTTTAAAATCTCCAAGTTTTTATAAGTGTCCAAAATGACATCTCTTATGTGCGCGAAATCGTGACGCTCGTTATTTCCTGCGATATCATAAATCTTTTTCTCGGCATAATCAACTACTTGCGAAACGTCTTCGCCCTCTGTGAAAGCCGCCTTTTGAATATCGTCAGCGGCCTCAATAAGTCGTCTTAAAATGCTTTTTTCGTGAACGATTTTAGCGTAGTCGAGCGCATTTTTTGCCGAAGGCACATATTCTGCGATAAGTTTAATGTACGACCTTGCGTCCGCTTGGTCGTTGTAAATTCCCTTGTTTACGAGTTCGTTTATAACAGTTACAAGGTCGATAGTTTTGTTTTCGAGGTTGAAAGCGAGCAACACTTCAAAAATTCGCTTATGGTCCTCGATATAAAATTCGTCAGCCGTCAAAATCTCGGCAACCTCGTTCAAGCAGTTCGGGTCAATGAAAATAGATGCCAAAACTGATTGTTCCGCGTCAAGAGAGAACGGCATTTTTCTTTGAATTGCGTCCATTTTTACCCCTTATTTTTCAGTCACTTGAACTGTGAGATTAGCGCTAATTTCTGCGTAAAGTTTAACATTTACCATATAAGTGCCAAACGCTTTGATTGGCGCGTCAAGTTCGATTTTTCTCTTGTCGATTTCGATTTTCGATTGAACTTTGAGCGCTTCTGCGATGTCTTTTGAGGTAACAGCACCGTAAAATCTGCCGTCTTTTCCAGCCTCGGCAACG
This sequence comes from Eubacteriales bacterium, assembly GCA_045531105.1. Taxonomy (GTDB): domain Bacteria; phylum Bacillota; class Clostridia; order Oscillospirales; family CAG-272; genus RGIG2000. The sequence continues at coordinate 4,738 of JAZSDJ010000131.1, forward strand.
ATTACAACCTTTGTGTCCTTTATTTTATCAGCGAGCGCCTTTGCGTTTGCCTTTTCTGTGTCCGTTTTGTGTTGAGCGGACTCTTTTTTGCTTTTAACCTCGGCAAGTGCCTTTGCATCGGCAACTACTGCGAGTTTTCTTGGGAAAAGAAAGTTTCTTGCATAGCCATCAGAAACATTGATAACATCATTCGCTTTGCCTTGTCCCTTAACATCTTGTAATAATACGACTTTCATTTAGTCCTCCACATTGATATAATTGTCAATCGCATCTTTGAGTTTCATAAGTGCTTGTTGCATAGATGCGCTTTTGAGTTGTGCGCCCGCGGAGTCGTAACGGCCACCGCCTTTGAGTTGTTCAAGAATAAGTTGAACATTGACAGTTCCGTTTGAACGGGCAGAGATATGAATAGTGTCTTCAATTTGCATCAAAGCAAACGAAGCGGAAACATTTTCGACCATAAGAAGGTTATCAGCAACCTTTGCAGCCAAGGTTCTATCAGAGTTTTTATCTCCGATTTCAAAGTTTACAGCGATAGCCATGCTATTTCTGTAAATTTCAACCTTTTGACCGAATTTAGAAATTTGACGATAGTCAACAATACTCGTTTTGAAAAGGTCCTGAATGTCCTCATAAGATGCGTTGTTGCCAAGAAGATAAACAGCGGCTGCGTAAGTTTTAGTACCTGCGCCCTTTGTAAACTGTTTTGTGTCAAGAGAGATACCAGCAAGAAGCATATTTGCCTCAACTTTTTCAAGAGATTGAGGTGGAAGCGCTTGTTCAAGCATTTCGGAAACAAGTTCGCTCGCACTTGACGACGACGGGTCGATATAATCAATGAGCAAAGGCCTTTCGCTCTCCGCAGTCTTTCTATGGTGGTCAACGATTACGATATTGTAAACATTGTTATAAATGTCGATAGACTCAAACATATCTGGGTTGTTTACATCGACAATAACAAGCAAGGTTTCTGATTTTATAAGGTCCATACCGCGCGATGCGTCAACGAAAAGCCCCTTGTATTCGTTATCAAAGCCTTCAAAATGTTTAAGACAGCGTTTGATATTTGGGTTTTTCGGGTCGGTTACGATATTTACCTTAACGCCACAGAACATAGCGAGACGAGCCATACCTACGCTCGCTCCAAATGCGTCATAGTCAGGGAATTTATGGCCCATAATAATAACATTCGACGCAGATGCCATATAGCCAGCAAGACGATGAGAAGCGACTCTTGCCCTAACCTTTGTTCTTTTGTGAATTGTACTTGTTTTACCACCGAAGAACAAGGTGTTATCATCAAGTTTTACAACAACTTGGTCTCCACCGCGTTGGAGAGCCATATCAAGAGCGATATGCGCCGCCTTTTCCTTGTCGGCAAGAGAACCTTGAACTTTTGAAACACCCATTGAAACAGTAAGAGGAATAGAGCCACCCGCCACATGAATGTTTCTTATTTTGTCAATAATTGAAAATCTATCTTCAATAAACTTTTCGAGGTTTTCATTCTTGAAAAGAACGAGATACTTGTCCTTTTCGTATTCTTTTATCATTCCGTCAACGCTCGCAACCCATTCGCGAAGTTCGGTTTCGATAAGTCCAGCCGCCTCACGATAGTTTTCTTGTTCGAGTTGAGAGAGTTCGTCAAGGTTGTCAACGATAATGTAAGCGATAACCTTTTCTTCGTCAGCGACATACTTTTCAAGACGCGCTTGCTCAGTAATGTTGCGGAAAAGCAAAAGATTGTAGATTTTGTCGGCAGAGCGAATCCTTGTCACATCAACGCGATATGTTTCCCCAGAGAGAACCGTTATAATGTCGCGGGGCTCTTTGTCATTTTCGTCAGGCAAAGGATTTGGCATAATTGCGCTCAAACGAGTGCCGAGCAGAGAAGTACTTTGACCAGATGCGCTTTGCGCAAAATGGTTAAACCATATGATTTTTTTGTTTTCGTCACAAATAATAGCGGGTTCTTTCGCTGTATTTACAACATCATACATAATAGAACCAAGAACAGGTCCACTTGGCAAACGAACCAAACGCTTCTTCTCAATAGCGCTCAATCCTAAAATTGTAAAAGTACAAAGAGCGACAAAGCAAAAAGCAAGGGTAATATCAATAAGAAGCCAGTCCTGCGGTTTATGCGTAGCCCAAAAAACGCTCAAAACACCAGAGCCAACCCCGAGCGCAAGGCATATAATCTCCGCTATCAATCGATAGACAGAAGTCTTCCTTTTCTTTTCGTACATAGTTTAATCTCCTTTATAAGGATGCATTTAATAATTATTGCGTGCGTTGCACACATTATATAAGGTTAGTTTATCACAAAAAAGTAATTTTGTAAAGTACTAAAATGGATTTTGGACTTGCAAGGGTATTTTAAATGTGTTATACTATTATCAATAATTAGAAATTATTGCCGTGATTTTACACTCGGCAAGCAAAACAAAGGAAGAAAATAAATGAAAAAAGTTTTTGTTGTAATTTGCAGGGCAAAGGAAAAAGAACTTGTCAACATTGATAAGGAAATGCTTTTCTTTTCCCCGATTTATGAGCATACCTATCGCAAATTTGCAGATGCAGTGAAGTATATCGGACTTGATTGCGAGGTCGTGCGTTCCGCTGCGTACACACTTGAAGGCGTATCGTCGGAACTTAATTGCAATATAGAAGATATTATTATATTCACACACCCCCTCGCTTTTTTGGCAGAAAGGGAAGATATTGAAAACGCACTCAGATATGTAAGCACAAACGACCTTGCTTATGCGACAATAGGCTCGCCAAAAGACCTTTATGCGACAGTAGGTACAGGAAAAATGCTCATTGAAGATACAGTTTCCTCGCCATATGATTTTCTTACAATGATAGGAAATTGTGGCGCAACTTGTGAAAGCAAGGGTTTTGGAAACGAGATTGCAACTCCCACGAATGATATCGAATTTATAGAGAGAAAAGAGAGATACAGAAAAGAATTTCTTAATTATCTTTCACAAAGCGGGGTAAAAATTGACCTTCGCGACGGAATTATCATCTCCCCTGTGGCTGTAATCGGAGAGGGAACGATGATTTTGCCAAATACGCAAATTTGTGGACACAGCATCATAGGAAAGGACTGTATGATAGGTCCAAACGCAGTTGTGTCGGGGTCTATTGTTTGCGATGGTTGCGTGGTTGATAGTAGTTATGTTTACGCATCTACAATAGAAAAAAGTGTTGAAATTGGACCTCTTTGTCACATAAGTGGCTCGTGTCACTTGCTCAGTGGCTCTCGTATTCTTTCATATACAAAACTTCAAAATGTAAGCGTGGGAACAAATAGCAAAGTCCATGAGCATTGTATGTTGGTTGATACGGAAATAGGCGCAAGAGTAACAGTCGGCGCAAGCGTGAATACAATAAATTATGACGGAAGAAAAACTTGCGAGATAAAAATAGCCGATGATGTGTTCGTTGGAGCAGGTGTAAACCTTATCGCGCCTCTCTCACTTGGGCAAGGTTCGTATGTTGCAGCGGGTTCAACAATTACCGATGATGTTGGCGCAGGCGCACTTGCAATAGCAAGAGAATATCAGTCTAACCACGACAACTGGGCAAGACGAAGAAAGCGCTAAGGCGATTTCTTCGTCATCGATATAAATTCCCAATGGAATTTTCGTTCTACGCAAGTAAAACTGAAATTCTTGATTTTGGATTAAGTTAGATGATTTTACAACCTTAAAAAGAAGGATTAAGTATGTCAATTTTCGATTTATTTAAAAAGATAGAAAGTGAAAAATCGCCACAGGGTGCGGTGTCTTATCTTGTTGTAGGACTTGGAAATCCTGGCGAGAAGTATGTTTATACAAGACACAACGCGGGTTTTTTGGCTCTTGATTACCTTTGCCAGAAAATCGGTGTAAAATGCGACAGGGTGAAGTATAAATCGCTCACTTGTGAAGCGACAATCGCTGGCGAAAGGGTTATAATTATGAAACCTCAAACCTTTATGAACGCATCAGGCGAAGCGGTTCGCGAGGCGATGAATTTTTATAAACTCACCCCCGACAAAGTGGTCGTAATTTCAGATGATACAACTCTGAATGTCGGCAAAATGCGTATTCGTAAAAAAGGTAGCGCAGGCGGTCACAACGGACTCAAAAGCATTATTGAGTGTATAGGAAGTGACGAATTTCCTCGTATAAAAATTGGCGTAGGTCAAAAGCCCTCGCCCGACTATGACCTTGCTGACTGGGTGCTTGGAAATATTCCAAAAGCCGATAGAGAAAATCTATTTTCCGTGCTTGAAAAATGCCCAGATGCGCTTGAACTTATGTTGAAAGGCGAATTTGAACTCGCCATGCAAAAATTTAACTAAAAATTCAAAATCTATTGCAGACACAGAGGTGTTTTTGTGAAAAAAGAACTCAAAAAAGGCACACTTCTTGCACCCGTTCCCGCAGTTATGGTGACTTGCGGAAGCGAAGAAAAGCCTAATATAATCACAATCGGTTGGTGTGGAATTACGAACACACAGCCCCCTAAAACCTACATTTCCGTGCGCCCCGAGAGATACTCTTACCCGCTTATCAAAGAAAGTGGAGAGTTTGTAATCAATCTCGTGCCACGCACACTTGCAAAAAAAGCGGACTACTGTGGAATTTACACAGGTAAAAAAGTCGATAAGTTCGCAAAATGTGGACTTACCCCTCAAAAATCGCTATATGTCAGCACCCCTTCAATCGAAGAGAGTCCAATAAGCATAGAATGTAAAGTTACAGATATAATCCCCTTAGGCTCTCACGATATGTTTATGGCAGACATAGTAGGTATAACAGTTGACGAAAATATGATGGAAGGCGAAAAACTCTGCATAAACAGAGCGCACCTTTGCGCCTACGCTCACGGAGAGTATTATGAGTTGGGTAAGCGCATAGGTAAGTTCGGTTTCAGCGCTAAAAAGCATTAAGCGTCGTTATACTGCGTTGCTACTCGTAGCCGACCTCGACTATCGCCAAGATAGCCTTCGTCCGTCATCGCATAGGGGTTCCCCGAAACGAAGAATGAGTTTTGGGGGTTCGCGTGAGGTTGCGCCTTGTCTAACTTGCTTACTGACTTTTAGCCAAAAAGCGTTAAGCGTCGTTATACTGCGTTGCTACTCGTAGCCGACCTCGACTATCGTCAAGATAGCCTTCGTCCGTCATCGCATAGGGGTTCCCCGAAACGAAGAATGAGTTTTGGGGGTTCGCGTGATAGGGGTTCCCCGAAACGAAGAATGAGTTTTGGGGGTTCGCGTGAGGTTGCGCCTTGTCTAACTTGCTTACTGACTTTTAGCCAAAAAGCATTAAGAGTCGCAATTCATCAAAAGTGAGTTAATGCACACTTTGTGTACAATTCATCAAAGAAAAATAATGCGTTATCGCAAAATATATGCCCGCGGGGGCGTCCCCGCAAGGAGAAATAAAATGATTTTTGAACATGGAGACAGAGTAGTTTTTGCAGGAGATTCTGTAACAGACTGCGGAAGAAAAAGACCTTATGGTGAGGGACTTTGGGAAGGACTTGGCAACGGTTATGTAAGACAAATCGATTCAATGCTCAGCGCTTTATACCCCGAAAAACTCATTCATATCACAAATGTTGGCGAAAGTGGCGCGACAAGCACCGATATGCTCAACCACTGGGAGCAAAATGTTGAGGCGCTCAATCCTGACTGGGTATTTTTTATGATAGGCGCAAACGATGTTTGGCGTCAATTTGACGAGCCTGGTCAATACGAGGAAAGATATCTACCAGAAGTTTACAGAGCCAATCTTGATGCAGTTTGCAAAAGAACAGTTGGCAAAGTTAAAGGACTTTTCATTTTAAGCCCATTCTATATGGAGTCAAACAATGAAGATGCAATGAAGAAAAGAATGGTAGAATACGCAAACATTGCGAAAGAAATCGCCGAAAAATACGGTGTACCATTCGTTGACCTTCAAAAGGACTTTGACGAGCATCTCAAATATCGCTACCCAGCCTATATTTCGTGGGACAGAGTTCATCCAAACTGGGTTGGTGGAATGATTATCGCAAAGAGGATTATGAAGGACATTATCGACGCAAAACCTTTATATTAAAAGCAAAGACATACTTTTCTTTGCTGAAAAGAAAAGTACGCAAAAGAAAAGACTATAAAATAAAAACCAAAAGGCTCTCTAATTTTAGAGGGCCCTTTTTAATGCGTGAAACGAGCAGTGTGCTTAACGCAACAAGCAAGCCCATTACCCCTTGTTTATTTCGATATCATGATATCAAAAAATTAGTGACTTGTTTGCTTATTTTTGCTTTTTGTTATTCAAAGATGAACTTTCGGTGTTGACAAGAGAAAAGGATTGAATTTCGCTTCGTATGCCTTGATTTTCCACATTTACCTCTGTGTTGGGGGATGATGCGCCACCACTTGCTCCATAGTCCTTGAAGCGAGTATGCTTGTCGGCTGGTTCAAGTCGAGAGATGGCATCGAGGTTTTTATACCCATCTTTGACAGGCGGAGCATAGGAAAAGGTATTTTCGCAAGGCATATCTTCCTTAACTACGCATTTTGCTTCAAAAATGTCCTCGTTTGGCAACCCAACCGCTTCTCTTATCTTTTCTTCTTTTGTATTATTTAATCTTTTTCTTTTCATATTTATTCTTCTAACTTTATATTTTCTATATAGTTATTATCTACATAAAGGAAAGAAATATTTATGGAAAAGTTTTACAAAAACAATTTTAAAAAAATTTTAAAAAATTTTAAAAAACCTATTGACAAATTAAATTCTCTCTGTTAAAATGATAACAGTAATCATTACTGATAAGAAAAACAGATTACTGAAAGGAAGTGAAACGGTGAGAAACTCGCACCAAAGAGATGCGATACTTGCTTACTTGCAGAGCGAGAGGGCGCACAGAAGTGCAACCGAGATTTATGATGCAGTAAGAGAGAAAATCCCGAACATAAGTCTTGGCACGGTTTATAGAAACCTTGGTCAACTTGTTGAACTTGGAAAGATAATCACCGTGGAAACGCAAGATAAATTCGTCTATTACGACGGGTATATCAAACCGCACACGCACTTTGTGTGTAAGTGTTGCAAACAAATTTTCGATTTCGAATACGAAACAAAGCACCCAGTTGAAATAACAGGTCAAGGCTTTGAAATCGAAACCGACCGTACGGTTTATTACGGAATTTGTAAAAATTGTAAAAAAATTATTTGAAATAAGAAGGAGTATTTATTATGAAAAAATTTGTATGTTCAGTTTGTGGCTATGTTCATGAGGGAGATAGCGCACCAGAAAGATGCCCACAATGCAAAGTTCCAGCAGAGAAATTCACAGAAATGGCAGAGGATAGAGTATGGGCAGCGGAGCATGTAGTAGGAGTGGCACAAGGCGCAAGAGAAGACATCATTGAAGACCTTCGCGCAAACTACATGGGCGAATGCACAGAGGTAGGTATGTATCTTGCAATGGCAAGAGTGGCACACAGAGAAGGATACCCGGAAATCGGACTTTACTGGGAAAAGGCCGCTTGGGAAGAGGCAGAGCATGCAGCAAAATTTGCAGAACTTCTTGGTGAGGTAGTAACAGACTCAACAAAGAAAAACCTTGAAATGAGAGTAGAGGCAGAAAACGGCGCAACAGCGGGCAAATTCGACCTTGCAAAGCGCGCAAAGGAATTGAACCTCGCTGCAATCCACGACACAGTTCACGAAATGGCTCGCGACGAGGCAAGACACGGCAAGGCATTTGAGGGCTTGCTCAAAAGATATTTCAAATAATCTTGTAAAGCCTTATATTACAAGGACTTTGAATACATAAAGGAACAGATTTTCTGTTCCTTTTTTGTTTGCCCAAATTGTTCATTTTTCCACAAAACAAGGAATTTTTATGGAATTTTGAGTGTCTTGTTTTTGGAAAAAGGTTAAAATATGGAATTTGTGATTATGGAAAAATTATATCATGAATTTGGGTATTTTAAAACTGACATAACTGACAGAATTTTTGTGTGTTAATTAAGACTTTCTGTGTGGTTCTAATAGACATCAAAAGTGTAAACAATTAAAATGGGTATTACAAGTGTTTGCGTGTATTTAAATAGATTGAAAGTTCGTGTGAAACATGCTATAATAAAAGAAATTAGAGTTAAAAATCATTAATTGAATTTTGAGGTTAAACCAAAATGAAAGTTGTTTTTAAAATAAAGTGTCGCTTGCCATGGTTCAAATATGCAAAAAGAAAGATTGATTTTTTGGGTAGCACTTTTGAAGAAATAAATCAGGAACGTTTACGATATGACGAAGAGTTTTGTCCTGACATAGTTTTTAACAATGGGAAGGACAAGTTTAGAGTTAATAATCTGGGAAAAGTTGAAATTGAATATGGCGAAAGATTAACTAACGAACAAATAAGAACACACATTCATATTTTAATTTCCTTTATATCTATGTGTATAGGTGATATTTGTCAATGTCAAGATTGGATTATTATTGATAATCAAATATATGAAACATTTTTTGATTTTCCTTCAGAAACGCCTCTTGAAATACCATTGTACCAAAAAAGAAAGTTTTGGGAGGTTTCTTTTGAAGAAATACGAAATGATTTTGGATCTATATTAGACTTTTTGTTGTATTCTCCAAAAAGCAAGATAATCACTACTTATATTTTACCGAATTATTTAGCAACTGTTTATATTATTGACTTTATAGGTAATAGAGAGTGGAAATTTAAAAATGCCGTAACCACCATTGAAAGTCTTATGTACTACATAAAAAGTGAAGACTACACAAATACAGAAAAAGATAATAAACAAAAATTTAAAAATTTGAAGTCAACCTTGAAAAAGATAGAGAAATTAAAGGATTTAGAAAGACTAAACGATGTAGAAGAGTTAAAAGAATTAGAACCCTTGGAAGCATTAAAAGAGTTGGAAGTCTTAACAGAGTTTGAAACATTAAAACCTGTTAGTGACTATTTATCACCTAAGCGAGTCAACTTAGATAAAAAGATACGTGATGCCATATTATTGGGACAAGAATATTTGGGAGTCGATATCAAAGAAGAAGTTGACATCAACATTTATTCTAAAAAATGTGCTAACACGCGAAATCTTTTATCACACTATATAGAAGAAAACCCAAACAATCAATATTTGGCAGAAAATGAAATATCTGATGCAACCGATTTTTTAATAACGTTATCTAAATATTTTTTACTCAAAGAAATTTGTCAGAACATTGATATAACTCGAAAATTTAAAAATAATCTTTTAATGAGAACAAATTTACATATTTATACGAATTGGAATTGTAGAAAATAAATTGATTAGAACTAAAAAACCAATAAAGGCGAGTGCTGATTTTTTTCAGCACTCGTTTTTTGAAACAAAATCTTTTATTTGGTTTTGCTAAAAATAGAGTGCACACAATCTAAACGTGTGTTAGGTGAAGTGCACACAATATACCCGTGTGGCTTTTTATACCGTGTGAGAAGTTATACCCCCATCTTTTTGAAGTGAGATTTTTTGGGCAAAAAAGGCTACAAAAATATTTTTAAAATTTTCCTGCGAAGGCTCTTGACAAATTCGGGGAAATGTGATAGACTACAATTGCCCCGACAGATGCGCGCTAAAATTCGGGGGATATTTGAATAGAAAGGAAAATTTATATGATTACAGTAACTTCAAAAAACTTATTAGAATTTTTAAAAGCTTACTTTTCTTCTCTCGGTCTTGGAGGAGAAGCTGGGGAGTTTTTCAATGCAAAAACATTCACAGAGGGGTTGGTTTTAAAATTGCCTGCCGTTTGTTTGGTTCCAGCTAACAAGCCAGAAACTTCTAGAAGCAAGCAAACACACATACACGTAACAGGCAATAATAGATATTTCTTTTTTAAGAAAAACGAGATTGATAACGCCACTTCATCTTCTGATGACCTTCAACTAAATGTAATGGTTTCTAGAAAAAATATAGATGCACTACATAGAAGGACTAACAACGAGATTGGCTTGTGCTTTGAACCTTCTCACACTATGATAAAAATTGCTTGCAGAGCCACACAAGAAGCTCAAGTTCAAATCAGCAAATTGCGCATGGACGGTGAGAAGTTTGTTGACCTAAGAAACGGATTGTTTGAAAATGACCTGCTTGTATTTTTAAAATTTAGAGAATACCCTGCGGTGCTTGCGGTCGGTGTCCCTTATGCGTTCTATAATGGTGATTATACTTTTGATGGCGATATTTTTTCGGGGCTGGAAAGTAAGGGTACAATAACGGTTAAAAATGCATTATCTACCGTTATGTCTGAATATGAAGACACTGACGTTGTTGATAACGATAATGCAATTTCTGATGCAGTTTATCAAGAAATGGTTGATGCAGCAGAACCAAGCAATACATTTTATGAGCCAGAAAAATACATTTCGACTCATCCAGATGGAAAGAGCGTAAAATCAACTCGTCCTTCAACAAATCCTGCGATTGGAAAAGAAGCTATAAAGGCTGGAAAATATCAATGTGCTGTAAACACCTCACATCAAACATTCTTGAAAAGTGATGGGAAACCTTACATGGAAGTGCACCATTTAATTCCTCTAGAAAGACAGAGCGAGTTTGAAAACAAATTAGATACAAAGGCAAATTTAATTCCAATTTGCCCTCTGTGTCATAAATTAATTCACTATGGAAGATACATAGATAAGAAGCCTATTATTGAACGTTTATTTGAAGAGCGTAAAGACAAACTAATAGCGAGCGGACTAGACATTACAATAGAAAAACTATTGAGTTATTATGAGTAATATAATGAAAAGAGGAAACACAAAACAATGTTTCCTCTTTTTTGTTATTTAAGTAATTGCTTAATAACATGAGCAATTGCACGTCCAAGTAAAGGTGGCACAGAATTTCCAACTTGCATATATGTTTTGGTATATGAGCCACGGAAAAAATAATCATCAGGATAAGACTGAACACGAGCAGCTTCCCTTGGTGTTAAACCTCTAGCTTGAGTTGGGTGTATGTACATATTACAGTCAAACTTCATATGTGCGGTTATTGTTTTACATACTTTATCTGGCTCAAGTTTGAAGTATTTATCCTTAAAAATGTTGTTTCTTCTAGCATAAGGCATTATGTCAGCTATTTTAGGATCGTCAGATTTGTCTCCGGGGTTTAGTCTGCTATAAATTTCTATATCTCGGTCATTATTATAGCGCGCCTTGTGGTTGAAAACAAAAGGTATTGTTCTGTTTTGGTTTATTGTGTTAATGTAGTCATTGGTTAAACCAATACTTGAAGTTATTATGTGTCCACAAAGATCGCTTTCATCAGAAGTAGAGTTTTTATTTCTGCTTGCTTGTAGTGGTCGCAATCCGTACAAAGCATCATTCAACACTCTACTGGTTTGTTGCGAGCCATAAGCTTCTATTTGATTAAGGATAGCTTCGTTATCATATCCTAATCTATTTCCGACAAATATTAAGCGCTCTCTGTTTTGAGGAACACCAAAGCTTCGAGCATTAAGAACCCTAGCAGAAACTGTATATCCAATCGCTTCAAAGTCCTCTTTTACTTGATTGGCTACAGATAACATACCTTTGACATTTTCCATTACAAAAAACTTTGGCTTGACTATTTTTAGTACATCAATATAGCTTTTATATAGATGATTACGTGGGTCATCTATTAAGCGCTGCCTGTTTGCCATACTAAAGCCTTGACAAGGCGGACCACCGACAACAACATCCACATCAGAAAAGCGCAACAAGTTATGAATATTTGATATTACATTTTTAATATCGCCCAAAACTATGTGTTTTCGAGGTGTTTCTGGGTGGTTGTGAGAGTATGTATCAATACAACATGGCTCAATATCATTTGCTAACGATATTATGTATCCTTCTTGAATGAAGCCTAAAGACAAGCCTCCAGCTCCACAAAACAAATCAACAATCTTTGGAGAAGACTCAATAATTGTACGTTGAGCGTTCAAAACATTATAATTACAATATTTATTTACAGGGCACAAATCACACTTGCAATCGACATCATTACAAATACACGACAACTTTTTAATTGCCTCTTTAAAAATTGGTTCGTCAGACCAAGCAGAGTGAATGTTATCTGCACGTGACATTAAAAACTCATCATCAACTGGAAGTGTCATTCTGCTAAGACAAACTTGAGCGTCGTATTTTGAATGGTTCGACTCTACCAATCGTGAGTTTATAAGTGCTATTATTTCATTTAAGTCGTTTTTATATTCCATTAGTTCCATTCCCCTAATTCTTCCAATGTTCGTCTAACTTCAGTTGCAACAGCTTGAGAAACATTTACGGTTACCGCATTGCCAAATTGCTTGTACGCTTGAGCATCTGATACTGGAATAACAAAATCATCCGAGAAACCTTGCAGTCTAGCGCATTCACGTGGGGTTAAACGTCTTACGCGTCCGTTTTGTGTTACATAGTTATCTTGACAAGCTCGGTGCATCTTACCCATAGTGGCACATAAAGGACGTGCTACAGGCAAATCAATTTCTGACTTTGCTTTATAACCACCGGTCCCGTCAGAAAGTATGGTTGGTAAAATTTTATCTGAAAGAAAGTACTTGTCAGATACATTTTGTTCTAACAAATCTTGCAAAGTGCAATTCAATTCAACTTCATTTGGAATTGTAAAGTTAGCGTTGTGATTGGCAAAACCAACAATAAAAGTTCTATTTCTAGTCTGAGGAACACCATACTTTGCAGAATTAAGAACCATTGAAAAGGTCTTATATCCTAAATCTTTTTCTAGTATTTTTATAATTGTCGAGAAAGTCTTTCCGTTGTTGTGTGTTTTTAGAGAACGAACGTTTTCTAATATAATAGCACGTGGTTTACAATTGGCTTTTATTTTAGCATCAATAATTTCTGCTATTCTAAAAAATAAAGTTCCTCGTGCGTCTTCAAATCCCAATTCACTACCCATCATACTAAAAGGCTGACAAGGAAAACCACCGATTAGTATATCGTGATTCGGAATTGAGTCTAAAGCAATTTCGTTTATATCACCATGTATAATTGGCGAATCAAAATTTGCTCTGTATGTTTGTGCAGCGTATCTATCAAAATCATTTGCCCAAATAATATCATATCCGGCATTTATAAAACCTTGGTCTAGTCCACCAATGCCGCTAAACAAAGAGATAGTTTTCATTATTTACTACCCCCGTTTTCAATTCGCATAGATTTGATATAACTGCGAATCCAACTTCCGATTTCAGAAGAAGCATTTTTTCCTTCACTAGATAAAATCTGCATAAACTCTTCTTTAACTTGAGGCTCGATAAGCACTTCTATTTTAGATGTTTTCTTTCTGCCACAAGGACGTCCGGGCATAGAATTGTTGTTTTTCATATACAATCTCCTATAATGATAATATAACGATTATACCATATTTTTATCATGATGTAAAGTGTTTATAAAAATTAAACCATATTGATTTTTAATTCATTTTTGTATTTATAATAGCTTTGTCGTGAGCAGCCACAGAGTTTTATTACATCAATATCTGTAAGTGTTCCACCAAAGTCTTTTGAGTGTTTTGAAATAATTTTCTTACACTCAACACTTTTCTTAGTTGTAAGTGTTATTCCTTTGGTTAACCCAACCTTAACACCGTTTTTCTTTGCCTCTCGTATTCCTTCTGAAATTCTTGTATGTAAGTCTAACACTTCTTTTTCTGATTGTTCAAAGGCAGTTTTTATTTGTTGTTCAGCCAAGGCCATTAAGAAATTATTTATAAGCTCAATGTTTCCTTTGAAGAAGTTATCAACAGCTTCGTTTCCTGTTTCAACAGAAACACTAAGTAAGTTCTTCTTAGTAGCTTCAAATATTTCTGTATTTATCATCGGCTCATTAAGAAAGATTAAGGTAATTCCTCTTTCATAAAGTGATTTGTAATCTTTAAAGCCCTCTTCTGCATTTCTTGACATTCTGCTTACAGAGTCAAAAATAATTGTAGAACCTTCTGTTATTGTTGAAATGAGCTTGTCCCACACAGGTCTATCTTGAGTAGTTCCTGTAAAGTGTTCTTTCCACACAATAGCACTTGGGTACTTATCTAAGATGTTTGTAATTTGACGTTGTAATTTTTGGTGTGGTGTTGATACTCTTGTGTAAGCGTGTGTTGTCATAAAACCTCCTAAAATGTGTTCTGAAACAAACTAAAGTTTCTTTTTATGCTTTAATTATGTCGTGTTTTATTTGAAAAAGGGGCGGGTTTTAATACAATTTTGTAAAAGGTTTCTTTCAGCACTGAAAAAACAATATAAAATGTAAAAAGAGTGGGTGCTTTTAATAGCAATGCCCACTCTTTTTACTAAGAGATTTCAAATATTGATACAGATGCGCTCAAGAGCAAATGCCAAGAGAAAATAAACATCTGCTCTAATACACATCTGGAGACCAAGCTAAGCGTTGTAATAAGTAGTTAAAAAGGTTTCAGCAGCTTGTTGGTTTTCTGTGTGTAATATTTCGGCAACTCTGCCAAGTAAGTAAAAATCATTATCTATGTATTTATAAATTATTTCAATAATGTTTTCAGTAGAGAGTAGCTCAAATTCCATGCCATGATAATCTTTAAATAAATCAGCTGTGGAAAAGAAAAAGTCATTAAAGGTTTCGACGTTGAAATCTTTTACATCTGGGTCAACAGCTCTGCAAGCTGCATTGAGCTCTTGCTGCATATCAAATACGTGCCCGTCAGAAATAAAGAAGTGGTCAATATTATAATTGTTTAATATTTCCACCCAGCTCTGTAATTCTTCTTTGGTAAGATTTAATAATTGTTCTTTTAAGAATAGTTTGTTTTCCGGGGCTGTTGAGCGAGCCTTGTTAATTTGAATTTGAAAATAGTCCATGTCTAAAAATGCTTTGATAAGTAAAACCATAAAGTGAGCAGTGGCACAAATGTTTAATTTGTTGAGTGGAATACTGCCTTTTTGAATTGAAAAGAAATGAGTGGCCAATTCCTTGCTGAGCCACATAGAAGTGTCAAGAGCTTTTAATAAAAGTGCTTGGTCTTCTTTCTTTACATAAAAGTCTTTAAGCATTGTTGCTTCTTTGATTTTGCCGAGGTCAAAGTCGTCGGGGATTCGTTTCAAAGAATAGATTTCTTTGATAAGTTCGATGTTCTGTTCAGTCAACATAATTTGTTGGTCTCCTTGTATATATAAATATTTTTTGAAGTCTTGGCTGTGTGTATAAATACAGCTTTTTAGCGGCTTCATTTAATTTAGATAATTATTTTTTGGGCTTTTTATTTTTTTAAGTGTATTATGAAATTTAATTGAAATATTAAATAAATTATTTATATATACAATAGGTAAAGCTTGCAAATTAAAAAATTATTTTTTTATTGTAT
>JAZSDJ010000006.1:0-12304 GCA_045531105.1 Eubacteriales bacterium
TGAGTCTGAAAGTCTTTCGAGGTGTGTGATAGGCGTTGGTCTGCCTTGGAATTCTTTTCTAATTCTGCGAAGTTCTGCAATAAATTTTCTCGATTGGCAAATTGAGTAATATGCCTCTGTAATTTCTTTCATTGCATCTTTGAGTTTTTCGTCAATGTAAACTCCGCCGTATTTTCCAAAATATCCGTTTTTGTCTGGGTAATTATTAAAATAAGTATCAAAATCAATTCCGTTGTAAATCATTTTATTTTCTCCTTTAAGTTAAATAAGTTTTCGATAAATTAATAATTTAAAAGCCTTTTCGCCATCGTCTGTATAACATAATTTCCCTTTCCAGAAGATAAAAAAAGCCCAAGCATCAAAACGATGCTTGGGACGAATAAATCGCGGTGCCACCCAATTTAAGATTTCTCTTATCTCTGCCACATACATTTTAATATGCTATGCCTGTAACGGTGCATCTCCGTCAAGACCTACTTGGTTCAGCCCTGCCCTCGAAAGTCCATTCACATAACCGCTCCGTAATGCAATCACACCATCTGCATCTCTCTTTGACCTCGCCTGTTATGATACTACTCTTTCTCATCGGTTTTATTTTTCTATGGTTAGATTATACTACCATATTTTTCGCTTGTCAATAGTTTTTTCCAATTTTTATTTGTTTTCACATTCAAGATAATAGGTCGCTTCCATATCCGCTGTTGAAAGCGCAAATGCAAGCGGGAACATTTCAAATGCCTTGCTTACATTGTTTGTTTCAATGCTTGTTGACGCGCCTGAAAATCCCATATGATATCTGATTGCAAATGCTTCTTCTCTTGTAAGGCGCATAAATGGTGTTATCATATAAACACTCTTTTCGCCGTGACCATATGGAAGTTTATCGTCAAACTCAAAAAAGTCTACTTCTTCCCACTTTCCTGTTTCTTTGTTTTTTACATTTCTTTTGCTTACTTTATATACATTTGTTTTACAAAGGTCGTGAAGTAGTGCAACTATCGCTATTGTTTCGTCTGTATAGTTGAGATTATATTTTGTTTTTGCAACATCTCTATCAAGATAAGCAACAAGGCAATCATAAACATTAAGAGAATGGTCAAGAAGTCCGCCTTCATATGCTGAGTGATATTTTGCGCTTGCTGGTGCTACGAAAAAATCCGATGATATTATGTAATCAAGGAGTTTGTCCGCTCCTTCTCTTTTGATTTTTGTTTTAAAAATTTCAATAAAACGGTCTCTTGGATTCATTTATTTTTCCTCCATTATAAATTCAATCATATCCGCTATTCTATCACACTGGTGTTTTGCAAGTTCTTTAACCCTTGGGTGTGCGTTTGACACTGCAAACGAGCAAAACTCCTCAATCATAGGAATGTCATTTAAATTATCGCCTACTGCATAAATTTCAGGATTATCAAACTGCTTTGCATAGTCGTAAATTCCTGTAACCTTTGAGGTATTTGGTGGTGGCATATCGACGCTTCTTCCGTTTTGATATGCGCTTATGATATCTTTATATTCTTGCATGATTTCGTTGAATTTGATAGCATCAGTATCGTTTTCAAACCACAAATTCATTTGCGTATATTCTGGTAAATCATCAAGGTCATATGGTATTTTGCCATGTGTGTCTATAAACATCTTTTTAAGTCCATCATTCATATTGAATGTGCCAACACCACATTCACGGGCTTTTTTGATCACTTCGTGAAATTCTTTCGTAACTTTTCCTTTTTTAACTTGGGCAATTTCACCCTCACCTGTGAGAATAATTGCGCCTGTACAGCAAATTATAAAGTCGACCTGTGTTTTATATTTTTTAAGGTCGTAAATAACCCACAAAGCAAGTTCCAAATCTCTACCAGTTACAATTCCAAATTTATTTCCTGCCTTGCGAAATTTTGCGATTGCATCTCTGTCACTTTCGCTTATTCCGTTGCAATTTATTGTTCCATCGTAATCACTTGCGATTATTTTCATATAAGGTCTCCGTTTCCTCTTCGGTCAATACTGTAATTTCATTTTCTTTTAGTAATTTCGCGCACACTCCGTCTCCTTTTTTGAGGGTTTTTGAAAATGTGCCATCGTATATATAGTCTTTTCCACAAGATGGGCTTTTAGCCTTTAATATTGCAATTTTGCAATTATTCTTTTTGGCAAGTTCGAGGGCGATATGTGCGCCTTTTTTATAATTTTCGGTGACATCTTTTCCGTCTTTTCGCATTACTTTATCAAATACGACCTCAGAAGGAATTCGTGGAGTTTCAAGTCCACCCTCAACCTCTGGACAAACGGGAGTTAACTCATAGAATTTTGAAAGTTCTATAACGCGATTATCGGGTTTTGATTTTCCGTCATATCTACAAGGAACTCCGAGCAAGCACGCGCTTACAAGTATTTTTTCCACAATATCACCTCTTACTTGAATATTTTATCATATATTCTATATATTTTCAAGTAATAATAGAAAAAACGAGGGGCAAACCTCGTTTTATTATTTAACAACTTTTACAAGTTTATCGCCCTCATATTCAAGGCGAAGTGTGAAAAAGTCCTCACTTTTTGTGAGCATGTCAAGAAATATATAATCTCCTTCCCACATTGAGATTTTATCAAGGTCGTCCTTGGCAATCCATTTAAGGTCGCCCTCATTGCACTCAACAAGTTCACCAGAAAAATCGGTGCTTGTGAAAAGGTGCATTTGCTCATCTTCGTAAATATCAGAAATAAATGTTACAATTCCACGATATTTTACATTTTTTAATATAAGTCCTGTTTCTTCTTTTGCTTCTCTTACAACACATTCTTGTGGTGTTTCGCCATTTTCCAAGTGTCCCCCAATGCCTATGTACTTCCCTGCGTTTGCATCGTTTTCTTTTTTATTGCGATAAAGCATTAAATATTTGCCTTCTTTTTCAATATAGCAAAGTGTTGTATCGGTCATAAAATCACCTCTTTATTGCTTATATCTTATCACAAACGACATTTAAAATCAACTACTTAATCCTTGTATTCTATTCCAATCGTTCATAGATTATGGTATTTTTTCTGTTTTTTCGAAAAAAGCAATTTTTTTCAAAAAATCTGTTGACAAGCATAAAAACTTATGCTATAATAGCAAAGCATTAACAAATGGCGGAATAGCTCAGAGGCTAGAGCATCCGGTTCATACCCGGCAGGTCATAGGTTCAAATCCCATTTCCGCCACCATTTTTTTGGCCCGTTGGTCAAGCGGCTAAGACGCGACCCTCTCAAGGTTGAAACATGGGTTCGATTCCCGTACGGGTCACCAACGTTCCAAGGACACTCAAAGAGTGTCTTTTTTGTTTTTTATGACCCGTATGGTGAATCGAACGCTTCTTCAAAATGCTTATATTTTGAATTGGGTGCGCATTTTTGGCTAAAACCGATGGGTGCTCGCACGCGTAAGGTTGGACAAAAATATTGCCTTGGCAACTTCCTTGTGTCACCAACGTTCCAAGGACACTCAATGAGTGTCTTTTTTTGTTTTTTACCTTGTTTTAATTGTATTCTTACAAAATCTATGATAATATAAAGTATATTGGACTTTTAGGAGATACTATGAAAGCACCTTATATCGACGGAGAATGGAAAGTTCTTTTTCGTCCCGAGAAGACGGGAAATTATATAAACGACCACTCTATTTTCAAGGCTCACGATGGCAATTATCATTTGTTTGGTATTACGAGTTTCAAGGGTGGTGCGACTAACGAGCGTTATTTTGCGCACGGTGTCACAAGCGACCTTAGTACGCCTATGATTGAGCAAATGCAGGCGATTGACAGAGGCACGCTTGCCTGGGCGCCTTGTGTTATTCGTACAGAGGGCGAGTATTATTATTTGTTTATAACATACACAAATTGTGCTTCTGAAAATTATCACAACACCTTCGTTTTTGCATCCAAAAACCCAAAGGATTTTGGCATTTACAATGACGAAAATGGTGGTGCGGTTCCTATTGCAAAACTGTTTGCTCACGCGCCTGAAATTATAAAGGAAGGCGATGAATTTTTTATAACAACTTGCGGTTGGAATGGTTATGGAATACCGAATGAGGTCGCTGTATCTATTGCTCCTCTCAAATGGAAGGAAATTTAATTATGAAACGAATTTTTTGTCTTATTCTCACTCTTATTTTGGCAATTCTTCCCATTTTTGTTTCGTGCAAAAAAGAAGATGAAAAAGAGCCTATCGTTTTTGAGGTAACTCACAAGGCGAAAATCCAAATTCAGAACTACGGAACTATTGAACTTGACCTTTATGGAAAAGAAGCGCCTATCACTGTTGACAACTTCGATTATCTTGCAAATTTGGGATTTTACGAAGGACTTACCTTTCATAGAATTATTGAAGGTTTTATGATGCAAGGTGGTGGTTTTGACACAAATGGCGAGGAGCGTCGTGCATTTGAAATTGATGGAGAATTTTCCGCAAATGGTGTTGAAAATCGCATTTTGCACGAGCGTGGTGTTATTTCAATGGCTCGTTCAAACGATATGAATAGTGCATCAAGTCAATTCTTCATCATGCACGAAGAAGCGCCTCATCTTGATGGTTCTTATGCCGCTTTTGGAAAAGTAACTAAGGGAATGGAAATAGTTGATAAAATTTGCAAAGATGCGCGCCCTGTTGACTCAAATGGTTCAATGAGGGTTGAGGACAGACCTATTATTAAAAGCGTGATAGTTGATAAAATTCTCACCCCTACTCATACTGCGAAAATTGAAATTGCAAATTATGGAATTATCGAACTTGAACTTTATGGAAATGATGCGCCTATTACTGTTGCGAACTTTGAAAAACTTGCAAACGAGGGATTTTATGAGGGGCTTACCTTCCATAGAATCATTTCAGGTTTTATGATGCAAGGTGGTGGTTTTGACGAGAGCGGAAACCACAAGGAGGCGGACACTATCAAGGGCGAATTTTGGGCAAATGGGACAAAAAATCCTGTTCTTCACAGGCGTGGAGTTATTTCCATGGCTCGTTCCAATGATGCAAACAGTGCATCAAGTCAATTCTTTATCATGCACGAAACAAGCCCACATCTTGACCACTCATACGCAGGTTTTGGCAGAGTAACTGCTGGAATTGAAATTGTGGACAAAATTTGTCAAGATGCCGTTCCTACCGACGGCAATGGTTCTATTGCAATCGGTCAAAGACCTGTTATTACAAAGGTTACAGTTACAAAAATAGACACAGGGGCATAAAAAAGCAATAAAAAAGCAATAAAAAAGGCTGTTAAAACAGCCTTTTTTCTTTTTATTTGTTCAATTTTGAATATGTTTTGGCTACGAATTTTTCAGCGTAAACAATAAATCTTTCGTGCGTTCCCTCGCCTATGAGTCCCGCCTCGTCATTTGCAAAAAGTGAGAATACAATTTTTCGTCCGTCAACTTCTGTTATGGTTGCTTTTATTATTACTTTCATTCCAACAGGGGTTGCGCTGAGGTGTTTTATATTAAGGCTTGTACCAACACTTGACGCGCCTTCTTCAAGGTCGTCTGCTATGCATTTATACGCACATTCCTCCATCAAAGCACACATTTTAGGTGTCGCAAAAACTTCAAGTTCTCCACTGCCAACAACCTTCGCTGTGTCATTTTCGGTGACTACAATTTCTTTTGTATATTCTTTTCCTATTTCTATCATCTTATTATCTCTTTCTAATTAAAAATCCCATTACACAAATGATTTGAAGTGGAATGCCCATAAGATACACTGGCCACAACGGATAACCCATAACAACAAAACTTAAAAACACGGCTGTCAGAAGTGTCCATATAAAAACTGAATTGATAACAAGGCGAAAAACTCTAACTTTCATTCCGTAAGAAGCAAGTATGAGTGCGATACAGGTCGCAGGCAATGCCCAAATAAAAGCAAGCCAGTAATAGTTGCCATTATTTATAATTCCCGAATAGGTAAACACAATCATTGCCAAAATCCAAACAAAAGAAACGGCAAGACCATAAATACAAACTCTAAATCTCATTGAATTTCTAAGTTCTTTTGGTTCGGGTGGTGGAACATCAGCCTCTTCGCTGATAAGTGTGTTCATATCAATTCCGTAAAAGTCACAGAGTTGATAAAGCACATTAATATCGGGCAAGGTATCTCCGTGTTCCCACCTTGAAACCGCTTTGTCAGAGTAATTTAACTTTTCTGCAAGTTCGGCTTGGGTAAGTCCACTCTGCTTCCTAAAAAACGATAAGTTTTTTGCTATTGTTGGTTTTATGTCCTTCATTTTTACCTCCAAAATGTTCCAAAATCGACTCTCAGTTTTTGAGAGTTCTGGTTTGAGGTGTATTTTTTGACTATTTTGAAACGATTTTCTTTCAAAAAATCTTTGATTTTTTATTGATTGTTTTTCTATATTATACACCCTTGCGCGTATAAAATCAAGTCTTTTTTATTAGTATTTAAGCGCTTTTCTCAGTTTTGTAGAGTCTTTCTCTACTTTTTTAAGAGTAACTTGCTAAATTTTGTAGAACGATTTTTTAAAAATGTCCTTTATTTTCTCTGCTCTGATTGATATAATTTTATATGTAAAGGGCAAATTACTTTTTTAAAACTTGAAAGGGGGACAAAATTTTGGACAAAAGAAAAGAAATCTTTTACGAAGATGAACTTAACGACGAATTTTCTTTGGCTCAGATAACGCCAAAAAAGATTGACGAAAATTACAAATATTTTCACAAGAGCATTTTCAAGCGAATTACTCATTTCTTTTGGTACAGAATGGTTTTTACTCCTATTGCGTTTTTCTACACAAAGATTGCCCTTCACCACAAAATTGTTGGCAAGAGGGTCTTGAAGAAATTCAAAAAAACGGGCTACTTCCTTTACGGAAATCACACACAAGATATTGGCGATGCTTTTATGCCGAATATGTTCAATGTGCCAAAAGACAATTACATTATTGTTCACCCAAACAATGTATCAATGCCCTTTCTTGGAAGAATCACCCCGTCGCTTGGCGCTCTTCCATTGCCTGAGGGAATGGTTGCGTACAAGAACTTTATGTCGGCTATTCAAAAACGACTTGACGAAAAATGTGCGATTATTGTTTACCCAGAGGCGCACATTTGGCCTTTCTACACAAAGATAAGACCCTTCTTAGATGTGTCGTTTGCATACCCTATTAAGTTTGATGTGCCAACATTTTGTTTCACAAACACATATCAAAAAAGAAAATTTTCAAAAAAGCCGAAGATTGTTTCATACATTGACGGTCCTTTCTTCCCTAACAAGGAGTTATCTGTTAAGGAACAAAGGATTGATTTGAGAAATCAAGTTTACAACTGTATGTGTGAGCGAGCGAAACTGTCGACGGTTGAATGGATTAAATACACGAAAAAGGAAAAAACAGATGGTTAACATTTTGTTCTGTGGAAACGACAAGGTTTTTGATGGTATGCTCACTTGCGCTCTTTCAATTTTGAAGCGTAGCAGACTTGATGAACCTTTCACATTCTATGTATTCACAATGGATGTTTCGCACATTAAGGATACTTACCTTCCTATGAGCGATGAACAAATGAAGTTTTTTGAAGATGTGATTAAGGGCTACAATGCCGAAAATCGTGCGATTAAGATTGATGTTACCGACATTTACAAGGAGCATTTTAACAAGTGCGCGAATGAGGGGGCTTATTGCTCACCTTACACTCTTATCAGACTTTTTGCTGATATGATTGATATAATCCCTGATAAACTTCTATATCTTGACATTGACATTATGTTCAACCGTGATATTCATTTGCTCTATGATATTGACATTGAGGGTTATGAATACGCGGCGGCACGTGACCACTATGGGAAATATCTTATAAATCCGAATTATGTCAACGCTGGTGTTCTTCTTTTCAATATGAAGGAAGTCAAAAAAACAGGGCTTTTGGCAAAGGCGCGTGAACTTATAAAAGTAAAAAAACTTGTTTTCGCTGACCAAAGCGCTATCATTCGCTCAACAACGAGAAAGAAAATGCTAAGGCAGAAATTCAACGACCAAAAGTTTTTGCACAAGAGTACTGTTGTGCGTCACTTTTCAAAAAGGTTGTTTTGGCTTCCCTATCCACATACAGATAATATAAAGCAATGGCATGTAAGTCGCGTTCACAAGGTGTTTAGATATTATCAATTTGACGACATTTTGTACGAATACATTTACTTAAAACAGAAATTCGAGAAAGAGGTTGCAAAATGACAAGACCTATAATTCCTATATTTTATGCTTGTGATGATGCGTTTGTAAAGTACACTATCGTATCGCTTCATTCAATGATTGAAAATGCGTCAAAAGATTTTGACTACAAAATATATGTTTTGAATACTAACATTTCCGACGAAATGTGCAAGGGCTTGTCCGACCTTCAAAATGACAATTTTGAAGTGACCTTTGTAAATGTGACTGAGTATCTTGAAAATGTAAATAAGGACCTTCCTGTTCGTCATTACTACTCTAACACAACATATTACAGGTTTTTCATTTCGGAAATGTTCCCAGAATATGACAAAGCGATTTACATTGATAGCGACACTATCGTGCTTGGCGATATTTCAGAACTTTATAACACAGACATCGGTGACTGCTATGTTGGCGCTTGTCACGAGCAGGCGATGACTCAGGTTGATGTTTATGGTACTTACTGCGAAAGGGTTGTTGGCGTTTCAAGACACAATTTCTTTAACGCTGGTCTTATGCTTATTAACACAAAGCAATTCAGAGAAAAGCAAGTTTTGAAGAAGTTCATTTCCTTGCTTGGTGAATATAACTTTATCGTTACACAGGACGAGGATTATCTCAACCTTATTTGCAAGGACCATGTTTACTGGCTTGACCAAAAATGGAATACAGAACTCACAGCCGGTCTTGAATACAATTACGATTACAAAGACGCATATATTCTCCACTATATTATGGTTAACAAGCCTTGGCACTATCACGATGTAAGAGGTGCTGATATTTTCTGGGGCTACGCAAAAGATACTTGCGTTTATCAAATGCTTCAAGACGAATTAAACTCGTACACAGATGAGGAAAGAGCAAGAGATAAGGCATCGGGCGAAAACCTTTATCAAATGGCTATTGACGAAACAAATCGTCCTGATAATTATCAAAATAGATTAAATGAGCAAAAGCGCTCGCCTTACAGAGTTGAACTTCTTAAAAAGATTGAACAGTATGAGCGCGAGGGCAGATTTGACGAAGATGTCGAGGACGACCCACCTTCAAGAATGATAATGCCTGATGAAATTGATTATTTAAGACGCTCTTTAGGTGCAAAAATCAAGACGAAAATCGCGCATTCAAAAGCGAAGGTTTTCCTTAAAACCATTCTTGAAAAAGGGGTTATGGTTATTAAGGACATCAAGGGTGTTGAGAACTTTAAGGCTTTAAGCAGTGGCGCTATTGTTACCTGCAACCACTTCAACGCTTTCGACAGTTTTGCCATTCAAGAGGCTTATCACGCATCAAAACAATGGCCAAAAAGAAAATTCTATCGTGTAATTCGCGAGGGGAATTACACTTCGTTCCCTGGTTTTTTCGGAGAACTTATGCGCCATTTTTACACCCTTCCGTTGTCTTCTAATACAAAGACTATGGTTAAGTTTACTGAGGCGACAAATAAACTCTTAAAAGACGGAAACTTTGTTTTGTTCTACCCTGAACAAGCAATGTGGTGGAATTATCGTAAGCCTCGTCCTTTAAAGCCAGGTGGTTATAAATTCGCAGTTAAGAATAATGTGCCTGTCCTTCCCTGTTTTATCACAATGAAAGACAGTGATGTTCTCGGTGAAGATTTAAGAAAGGCGATAACGGACTTTGATGTTGCCGAAAACTTTGTTCCTGACGGATTTTATGTTCAAGAATACACTATTCATATCGGTGAGCCTATATACCCAAATCCTGACCTTTCACCCAAGGAAAATATGGAATATATGGCAAATCGCAACTTTGAGGTTTGGAAAGATATTTACGAAAAGGAATATCAAATGCCTCTTTCCTACGCTGATAACAAATAACAACAAAACGCGCTCGTTTGAGCGCGTTTTTTAGTCTTTGGCTTTGTTTAGTTTTGTTTTATAGAATTTCTTCAAGTGATTCTATGTACTTAATGCCGATTTTATCGAAAACTCTTGCGAATGGGTCAAGGTGTGTATCAAGTGAGAATGTTGAGTGTGTGTCTGTGTTTAAGACAAAGGTTGCTCCGTTGTTACTCAATCCCATAATAATTTCCTCTGATGGGTATGGTTTTGTACGATAGCCTCTTAAAATTGCTCCTAAATTTATCTCAAAATATGCAGGTGACTCTGCAAGAGTGTCAAGCGCTTTATTTACAGCCTCTATATATCTTGGATGAGTTGTATCAATCATTGGCATTTTTTCATTGAACTTGGTAATGAGGTCAAAGTGTCCTATAATATCACATTTGGTTTTGTTATAAACATCTGCAACAAGTTCAAAATAGTCCTCGCAATATGCGTACACATCGCCTTTGTAATAGGTATCGACATTCGCTTTCATAACTTCTGCGCTTTTATCAAGTTCAAGGTAGTGTCCATTTTTTAAGATATAATGGACGGAGCCTATGATAAAATCAGGTTTCCAATCTGGCTCTGGCGAGTAATAATCTTGCTCTATTCCGATATAGACCTTTATTTTGTCCTTGTATTTTTCGCGAAGGGTTTCAAGGGTTGAAACATACTCCTTGATTTTTTCCTTTTTCATACACCAACTACATTCAAAATCCAAGTAGGAGTGGTCGCTAAATCCGATTTCTGGGCATTTTCTTGCGATTGCTTCAAGAATCATTTCCTCGGCCGTGTTTTCTCCGTCACTGAATGTTGTATGCAAGTGATAGGTTGAGAGTTTCATACCATTTTCTCCTGTTTCACCTTGTGGTCGATAACATGTCTTGATGCAAGTTCTCTATGAACATCTTCAACGCTTATTCCCATTTGAACCATAAGAACCATTACATGATATGCAAGGTCAGCGATTTCGTAGATGGTTTCTTTTTTATCATCTGCCTTACCTGCGATAATTACCTCTGTACATTCCTCGCCGACTTTTTTAAGAATTTTATCAATTCCCTTATCAAAAAGGTATGTTGTATATGAGCCTTCTGGGCGGTCGTTCATTCTTCCTACCAAGAGGTCATAAAGTCCTTGCAAGGTGAACTCGTGAAGGCTTGGACTTTGGTATACGGGCTTTGTAAAGCAAGTATCTGTACCTGTATGGCAAGCGGGTCCGTCCTTTTCAACGACTACAACAAGGGCATCGTTGTCACAATCCGCTGTGATTGAAACAATGTGTTGATAATTCCCACTTGTTTCGCCTTTGAGCCACAATTCTTGTCTTGAACGACTATAAAAACAAGTAAGTCCTTTCTCCATTGAAACTTTCAAACTTTCTTCGTTCATATATGCAACTGTAAGAACTTTCTTTGTAATAGAGTCAACTACTACTGCTGGAATAAGTCCTTTTTCGTCAAACTTCAAACTTTTAATATCTAACATTTTATAACCTCACTATTATATCATTTCTTGCAAGTTCTTTTTTAAGGTCGCAGATTTGAACTTCGCAAAAATGGAAAATTGATGCGGCAAGTCCTGCGTCAATGTCGGGAATTTCTTTGAAAAGTTTTATAAAGTCGTCAATACAGCCTGCGCCTCCTGACGCGATTACAGGAACATTTACTGCCTCACGAACTGCCTTTAACATTTCAATATCAAATCCTTTTTTAACTCCGTCTGTGTCTATTGAGTTTACAACGACCTCTCCTGCACCATTTGAAACACATTTTTTAATCCACGAAATTGCTTCCATTCCTGTGTCTTCGCGTCCGCCCTTGGCAAAAACGCGAAACTCGCCATCTACTCTTTTAATATCTGCCGAAATTACGACACATTGGTCACCATATCTTTTGGCTGCGTTTGGAATAAGGTCAGGATTTTTGATTGCGCCAGAGTTTACACTAACTTTATCTGCTCCACATTTAAGAACTCTATCAAAGTCGTCAAGTGTGTTTATTCCACCACCTACTGTAAGAGGAATAAAGATTGTTTTCGCAACCTCTGTAAGAATGTCTGTAAAGAGTGCGCGTCCTTCGGCTGATGCGGTTATATCGTAAAACACAAGTTCATCAGCACCACATTCAGAATAGAATTTAGCAAGTTTTACAGGTGAGGAAACATCTGCAAGTCCAAGGAAATTTACTCCCTTTACTACTCGTCCATCTTTCACATCAAGGCATGGAATTATTCTTTTTGT
>JAZSDJ010000095.1:0-8988 GCA_045531105.1 Eubacteriales bacterium
ACACGCGTTGTCAATATGCACAATAAACAAATCCCCCCCCCCGATTTTTGTGCATTTTGCATAAAATGTGCAAAACTCAACTCTTCGCAATTCTTTTTTCTTCTTTTGCCTCTCCCTTAAAAATGCACAAATGGTATTTTCGCCTTGCGAAAGCGATTTTCATGCAAGGCTTCCTTGCAATTTATTATACAAAAAGATATCATAATATCAAAGTGTGTTAGATGGTTTGTTGTGCAAATGTGGTTGTTTCGAAAAGAAAAGCCCTCGATTGAGGGCTTTTTGTCATAGATATTTTTCCATAAGCGGCTTGATTTTAGCAAGGTCGTCTTCGCTTAGAGCAAAGGAATATTTTTCGATATACGCCTTGAATTTTGCCTTATCAAATGGTTTTGGTTCTTCGCCAACGCGACGCACAAAGTTTCCAAACAAGATATCGTCCTTTTTGTCCTGTGGCAAATTAAGAGGGGGAAGTGGCTTTTCTCCATAGCCTTTTTTGGTTTCGTCTTTGTCAAGAAATGTAGTTACGACATCAAAACACCAGTCGGCATAATCGGGTTCTTCTGGGAAACAACGGTCAGTGCCAAAAATTAATCTTTTTGAATATTTCTCAAAAAATCCTTTGTAATATTCAAAGTTGTTCGCAAAAGCGACATACATCTCGCCACCTGGGGTCAAATCCACACACAGATTAGGGTATTTTTCAAAAAGTTCTTCCAAAAGTTCAGGCGTTTCTCCACAGAAAAAGAAGTGTGCAAAGGTGATTTTGATATTTGGGTAGTCTTCGAGAATTTTTATCGCTTGCCTTTGAATTTGCTCATAACTTGAAAAAGTCCCGTCAAGATACGCCCAACCATTATCTTTCGCCCATTGTGGCGCTCTTTCTTCGTCCCAAAATTCGTCAGGGTCGTTTATATGCATCAAAAGGTGAGTTCCGTCTTTTTCCATCTCCTCATAAAGGCGATTTATCGACGGGTGGTTGAGGTTTTTGCCTATTCTTTTATGCTCTGTCGGTTTTCCTTCGAGCATTTTTATTCCGTCAAAGCCCATGTCCATAAGTTCGTGATATTGTGAAACTGCGTCCATTCCCTCTGGCATATTATCAATGGGAATGTTAACATACTCAATTCCACCGTGAGCGTATGTGTTTGGATGGGCGATTTTGTAAAAGCCTACCATTATGTTATTACACACATTCGACTGTGCAAGAGGAATTGAACAAACATTAATCGCACGCAAATTCTCTCTTTTGCGATACTCTTCAAAGTAGTTTATAAATTCTTTGTTGCCCCATTCGTCAATGTGCATATGTGAGTCAATTATTGTTCTCATCTTAAACCCCTAAATACTTTTCAAGATATGGTTTTAGTTTTGATATTGTTTCTTCGATGAGATACTTTTTATATTTTTCGTAGTATCTTTTGAGTGCATCTTTGTTAATTGGTTTTGGTTTTTCGCCAACGCGACGTTCAAAATTTCGCCAAAGAATGTTTTCTTTTTCCACTCCGTCAATTCCCAAGCCTGTCAAAATCGAGTCGTCAAATGCCATGTTTTTCTTCTCTGTTGCGATAAAATCGTAGAGGATTTCAATGCACCAAACATGAGTCCTTGTAGCCCACGGAAATGTTCCATCTGTTCCGAGCATTACTCTTTCGCTATGACGTTTAAAAAACTCTTTATAGTAGTCGTGGCGCGCCTCAAACGAATGATACATTTCGCAACCAGGAACTAAATCCACGCACACATTGGGGTACTTTTCGAAAAATTCCTCGACAATCTCTGGCGTTTCTCCACAGAAAAAGAAGTGTGCAATAGTCGCTTTGAGATTTGGGTGATTTTCAAAAAGTTTTCTCGCTTGTTCTTGCATTTGCTCATAAGTTGGGTAAGTGCCATCGCCATAAAACCAACCATCACTATTCGGTCTTTCCCAAAAATATTCAGGGTCGTTTATATGGAATACAATATGTGTCCCGTCCTTTTCCATTTCAGCGTACACTCTGTCAAGCGAAGGGTGGTTAAGGTCGCCACCGAGAGGTTTAAGGCAGGTAGGTTTTCCCTCAATAAGTTTAATTCCATCAAAGCCGATTTCCATAAGTTCGTGATACTGTGTCACAAGGTCCGTACCTTTTTCAACATCTTCGGTAATTGGCAAAATAAAGTGGTCGAAAGCGCCGTGCGCGTATGTATTTGGATGGGCAAGTTTATAAAGCCCTGCCATTATGTTATTTCCTACACTTCTTTGCGCAGTTGGCAAGCAACAAATATTGAAAGAAGCAAGATTTGCCCCTTCTCTGTGTCCTTCAAAGCAATCTATAAATTCATATTCGTCGTTTTCCCATGCCTCAATATGCATATGAGTGTCGATAATTTTTTCGTTTATCATTTTAACCTCAATTTACAAGTATTTTTTGATTGCAATTTCAAGATTTTTCCACTCGTCCTCGCTCATTAAATGTTTGTATTTGTCAATGTATTTTTTAAGAGCCTCTTTGTTTATCTCTCTTGGCTTTTCTCCCACGCGACGCTCAAAATTTCTCCAAAGAATGTTTTCCCGATACGGCTTATCAAGTTTAATTCCCGTGAGTTCCTTGTCGGCAAATGCCATCATTTTATCATCAGTTGCCACAAAGCGATATGTTCGGTCAATGAGCCAATTATAAACATTTGTTCCCCAAGGGAAGGTAGAGTCTGTGCCGAGCATAATTCTATCAGAATATTTCGCAAAAAACTCTTTAAAGTATTCGTGATTTGCCTCAAATGCGTGATACATCTCCCCACCTTGCGTAATATCAACACAAAGATTTGGGTATTTTTCAAAAAGCGCGATTAGTTTTTTGGGCTTTTTTCCACAGAAGTAAAAATGTGCAAGCGTCACTTTGATATTCGGGTGATTTTCGAGCATTTTTTCAGTTTGCGCGTAAACTTCCTCGTGAGTTGCATATGTGCCATTGCCATACCACCAGTGTTCCTTTATTTGACCTTTCATGCTCTCGTGCCAAAATTCCTCTGGGTCGTTTGAGTGGAGAAGAAGGTGTGTGCCGTCCTTCTCAATCTCTGCAAAGAGCCTATCAAGAGGGGGAGTGTTTAAATCTCCACCATTTCTTTTGTGGTGGCTCGGCTTCGCTTCAAGCATTTTTATTCCATCAAAGCCTATTTCCATAAGTTCGCGATATTGAGTCACAAGGTCCATTCCCTGTGGCATATTTTCGCTAATAGGCCAAAAAATGTGGTCAACTCCTGCGTGAGCATATGTGTTTTCGTGTGCAATTTTGTAAAGGGCGCACATTATATTGTTACACACATTTCTCTGAACGCTTGGAACTACGCAAAGGTTGATTGCGTGAAGATTTGACTCTTTTCTGTATCTTTCAAAGCAATCAATAAAGTTCGCCTCGGAGTCGTCCCAGCCCTCAACATGAAGATGTGTGTCGATTACCTTTTCGTTTATCATAATTCACCTCAAAATATATTTCTACAATCTCATTCTATCACACAGAGGCGCGTGTGTCAATAAGTTCAAAAAATCATTTTGATTTTTTGCAAAACAAAAAGAGGCGTTTATGGTCCTTACATCTGCCTCTTTTTTATTTCTTTTTTGCAAGAGAATAACTTTTGTCAATGAGGTCAAAAATCTCCTCGCTTGGCACTCTTTCATCAAGAACGAGAGTAAACCAATGCTTTTTGTTCATATGATAGCCCTTAAAATATCGCACTCCGTCAACCATTTTTTCAATGTCCTCTGTCGATGCATGAAGGTCGATTATCTCAATTTTGTCCTCGCTCGAAAGTCCGATTTTCGTTCCTTGCACCACCAAAAGTGCCAAATACCACTTGCCCGTGTCCTTGCGTCTTGCGATTGCATTGTCGTCGTCCCATAGAAATTCGAGTTCGTCGCCATATTTTTTAGACACATAGTCCACAATTTCACCACTTTGCCCACTGCCGAAGCGATAGCCCTTTAAAAGCACTCCTTCTACCTTTGAAAGGTGATTTTTATATTCGTCGCGCACTCTGCCAACGAAACTGCCACACGCGCTATCGCTCATGTGCAAGGTGTATTCCTCGCCCGTGTCGCAATCGACAATTTTGGTCTTTATCTCGCCATCTTTTGATACCTCTATAAAGAGTGTCATATCTCCGTCAATTATCGGTTTTTCACACACATATGCGCCATTTTTGTCTAAAAACCCAAGTTCTTTTAGTTTTTCAAGTCGTTTTTCAAGGTCATTCATTCTTTGATTTCCTTATAAGAAAAACTTGCAAAATCTGCATATGCGCGAGTGTTATTCGCTCCACCTGTGAGGTCTTGACAAGCCATACCGATAAATGTGCCTGTATGTCCCTCGTGGTCAATATCGCAATACGCCTCATCACTAAGGTCGGACGCGTCAAGGTCTGGACCTACTTGGTGATAGATTTTATTATCTATTGAGTAAAAGAACTTCAATGTAAGTTCGTCAATCACAGCGCGAAGCCAAATTTTCTCGCTTTTTGGAATTGGCAAAGCGCCATTTAACGGATTGTAAAATTTAAGATTGTCGCGAACGATAATGCGAAGCACTTCGCCAAGTTCATCATCATACGATTTATAGAGATAAAAGAAGTTATATGTATCGTAAATAACCACAAGTCCTGCCATTTTTTGAAAATCCGTTGATGCAAATTCCATTTCGATTGTCGCTTCCGCTTTATGGTGTTGAAGCCTACGAGCGACGAGGGATTGTCTATTCCAAGAGGTAATTGACTCATGTCCGTAAAGCCTTAAATAGCCTTTTCTTTCGGTCAAATTGCCCATTTCATCAAAAGGAATCCTAAGAGTTTTATAGCGAGGGGGTAAGGTTTCTTTGTCAAAAAAGTCAACCTCTGGCACTTGTGCGACTTTGGACTCTGGCAAGTCAACCTCGTACTCCTCAGGTGGCACTTCACCACCATTTGCAAGCCTTAGCCAGCCGTCCTCGTCCCAAACGACCTTGGCAATAGCACATTCTCTGCCAAGAATACATCTTTTCTTCTCACCGATAGGTCTGCCGAGCAAATAAGACACGAACCACTCTCCATTTTGTGTATTAACGAGAGAGGCATGGCCTGTTCTTTGATATCTTCTCTCGGGGTTGTTTCTTGTTGTAAGGAGTGGTTTTGGGTCCGTTTCGTATGGTCCAAAAAGGTCTTTTGAGCGCGCCATTTGAACTCCGTGATTATACATAGTTCCACCCTCGGCAACCATCAAATAATAATAGCCATTGAGTTTATAAATATGAGGCGCTTCTGTCGCTCCTATCTTTGTGCCTTTAAAAATGAGTTTTGGCTCACCAATAAGCCCTTTCTTCTCTGGGGAGTACTCTTGAATTAGGATTCCCGAGAAGTCGTTTTTCTCAACTCTGTGGTCCCAACGCATATTGACAAGCCATTTTCTGCCATCATCGTCGTGAAAAAGAGATGGGTCAAAGCCACTTGAATTAAGATAAATAGGCTCGCTCCATTCGCCACTGAAAATATCAGTTGTGGTCACAAGATAGTTATGAGTGTCTTTGAAAATTCCGTGAAAATTTTTAACATTTGTAAATATCAAATAATAAACTCCGTCACAGAATGAAAGGCAAGGCGCCCAAATTCCACCAGAGTTCGGATTTCCCCTCATATCAAGTTGAGATTTTTTAGTCAAAGGTGTTGGAAGTTCTTCCCAATTCACAAGGTCGCGTGAGTGATAAAGTGCAACGCCACCGAACCATTGAAAGGTTGAGAGCGCTAAAAAATAGTCCTCGCCCACTCTTAAAAGACAAGGGTCTGGGTGAAATCCAGAAAGGATTGGATTGTTCGCTTTTAGCATATTTTCTCCTTTATCAAAAAGGCTTTTTGCCTTTGTTCTCTTAATTTTCGTTATAACATAAAAAGTCCCAAAAGTCAATGCTTTTTGCTTTAAGTGTATTGAAATTTACAATATAATATTGTAAAATGAAATTATGAACGAATTTCAAACGAGGTAACTTATGAGAAACTTTATTTTAGGAACGGACTGGGGAGAGGATTGCGATGACGCAGTCGCTGTAAGGCTTTTACTTCGCGCTCACAAAAATGGCGAAATCAACTTCCTTGGCGCAGGAATTAACACAAGAACCGAATATAGTGCGCCTTCTCTTTATGCATTTATGGAAAGTGAAAATTGCATTTTACCTATCGGTGTTGATAAAAACTGTCCAAAGAGCGATTGGCAAAACAGATATCAGCCAAGGCTCGCGAAACTCACAGATAAAAAAGATGATGATTTTGAGGACGCTGTTCGTCTTTATCGCAGACTTATTTGTGAGGCACAGGGCAAGGTTGAAATTCTCGAAATTGGATTTTTGCAAGTTCTTGCAGGCGCTATTGCAAGTGGCCCTGATGATATCTCTCCAAAGACGGGTATAGAACTTTTCAAAGAAAAGGTTGAAAAGGTTTGGTGTATGGGCGGAAAATGGACTGCCGATGGCGAAAAGGAATTTAACCTTTCATACACGCCTTTTGCCTGTCAAGCGGCGAACTATGTGTGCGATAATTGCCCTGTTCCTATCACTTTTTTGGGTTGGGAAGTCGGCGCTCACCTTATAACTGGTGATACTCTTGCAAAAGACGATATTTTGCGCCAAATCATTCTTGATTGGGGTTCGGATTGTGGTCGCGAGAGTTGGGACCCTATGCTCTGTCTTCTCGCTATTGTCGGTGACAACGAAAAGGCTGGTTATGACACAGTAAAAGGCACGGCTTGGATTAACCCCGAAAACGGAGCAAACTACTTTAAGCGTAGCGACGATGGCAAGCACCTTTTCGTCGTTAAGAAATTTGAAGATAGCTATTACATAAACGCAATCAATAAAAGAGTTGAATAAAAAAAAGGGCGTCGCTTAATACGACGCCCTTTTTATGCTTTATTCAGGTAAAATAGTTGTTATTTCACATTCAGAATTATACACTTCTCCCTTAAAATCATATGTTTTCTGTATAAGTCTAACCTCAATTTGTGAAATGTCCTCATCGCAAAGAGACCTTGTGTTTCGAACATAGTGATGAAATACCTTTTCGCCGTCAATCAAGTTGTTTAACTATTTTGATATCAAAATGATAAGGAGCAATAGGATTCAATCTTTGTCCGTTGGTCCGAACCGGCAAAAAAGCACCTCGGTTGAGGTGCTTTTTATTATTGTGGCAAGAACAGTTTAATCCTCTGTGATATACTCACATACATCGAAATATTCAAACGGAGTTTTTGTTTTATCGCAAATATGCTTATAAAAGACTACATCTATTGAATCAATTTCTTCGTACCACCTTAACTCTGTCTTAGGAACTAAAACAAAATAGATATTATTAGGCGGTAGGGCTGGCGTTATAGCCTCTCCGAAGGCGCTTTGAGTTTCCGCAACCATAAAATATTTATTTTCTTTAACGCCCGACGGGGCAAGTTTTCCAAAACGCAATGGAGCGTTAGCACGAAGATATAACGCAACTACAAAATGGTCGTCAAAATCGCTTTCTTTTGGGGTTGTTTTTTTGACTTCATCAAAAATATCTGGTGTTCCAAATAGATAGTCCAAGTCGCGAGTTGCACGATTAAAAAACTCATTATACTCTTCAAAGTCTTTGAGCAACCAAAGTTTATAGCCCCTTTCTTGCTCAGCATCGTTTACCACTTCTCCATAAAAGTTCACGCCATAACTATTAAAGGTATAATATCGATAAGAATTTTCAACCAAGTATTCGAAATTTACCTGTTCGTTCAAACCTTGCTCCTCGCTGGAACTCGAACTTGACGAACTTGAAGAATTTGAAGAACTTTGTTCTTCCTCGTTGCAAGAAGCAAACAACCCAACGCAAAGCAACAACGCCAAAATTAACGCTAAAAGTCTTTTCATAATGTCAACTCCTTTCGCAAAAATCTCTTCCTACTTTAATTTTAGCATATATGCAAAACTTGTTTGTGATTGTTTTATGAAGATTTTGTTTTTTACAAAAATTTCGTGAAAACTAAACAAATTCGACTTTTTTCGCAAGGGAATTTTTCCCAAATTTTTGTGCAAGAGTTACAATTTTATCGTCAATTAAAATGATAAGAAGCAATAGATTTCAACCTTTGGCTGTCGGTCCGCACCGACAAAAAAGCACCTCAACCGAGGTGCTTTTTATTATTGTGGCAAATAGGTTAAAACCTCACAATCAGAGTTATATTTTTCTCCTGTTTCAAATTTATATTCCTTCGTAACAATTTTTACTTGAATAGTTGATAAGTCGTCCTCGCAAAGCGATTTTGGTATTACACAAATGTCCGCAAATGGATATAACGCCTCCATAAATTCCTGTCCCCAAGACACCAGGTTGTATGTTAAGGTGTAGTTGTCATTAACCTTTTTGAAATCGTTATAATACACATCCTCCGTTCTAACATGCCAAACTCCTGCGATTAAAATTATAAAATTATCATCAAAAAGGCTTTCTGTTATTTGCATTTCCTCAATCGTAGAAGCATAAACATATTCATTTAACTCATCATACGATGAAATCACTTGCGTTATAGTTACGTAAGTGTTCTCATCGCCAAGGTTGTGGTAATACTTGTCTGTGTACGCCTTATACGCATTAAACCACTCGGGTGTAACTCCACTTAAAATTTCCTTCTTTGGGTATAATTCATCAAGATCATTTTCGGTACTTGACTCTTGACTTGAAGATTCTGACGAAGAACTTTCGTCGGAAGTAGTTGTTTCGTTTGTTGGCTCTTGACTTGAAGATTCCGTCGAAGAAACACAACTGCTTTCATTGTTTGAATTAGATTTTTCATCCTCATAAACGCCACAAGACACCAAACCAAGGCAAACCAACAGCGATAAAATTAATGCTAAAAGTCTTTTCATAATGTCAACTCCTTTGCAAAAATCTCTTCCTACTTTAATTTTAGCATATGCTTCTTGTCTTTACAATGTTTTTCACACAACGTTCAATTTTGTCACTAAAAATTCACTT
>JAZSDJ010000127.1:0-7088 GCA_045531105.1 Eubacteriales bacterium
TTAGCGTGTTATCCTTAACGGAGAACACGATAAAACTAAGTTTGCCCTTTGGACAAGTGAAGTTATCTTCGATAGCAACTTCACTTTCGCGACATCTAAAACTTCACCAACAGAAAAAGAGAGGACATTCGGCTACTAACCGATTTGTTCTCTCTTTCTGCTTGTAATATGGGTTTGGGCTTAGCACATTTGAGCAGTCAAATGCGATGCTCGCACTTATCGGTTTTTTCAAATTCTCCGCTAAGAACATCACCCTTTTTCGTCTTTTTTGTTTTCGCAAGAATGATTCAAGGGTGGTTTGTTCGATTTTACCAGGCTTTTTTCGACTTTTTTGTACAAAAGACTATACAAGTATATTTTTTTCTGTTATAATATTTTGTAGTTAAATTTTAGTTTAAATCAACCTTAAAAGGAGTTAAATATGAAAGAGTTTTTCGGCTTTGGTGGGTATACGCGTGAGCCTGAGGGCTATATGTCCTGGCAACATCTTGTTTTTGTATCTTCTTTGATGGCGATTATGATTGCTCTCGCTATTTATCTTGGACTCAGAAACAAAAACAAAGACATCTCTGTTAAAAACAAGGTTCTTATTATATCGGCATTTTTAATTGACGGATTTGAAATTTTCAAAATTGTTTTGGGATGTATAAGAAGTAATAACGCTCTTGACTGGCTTTACAATCTCCCTTTATTTCTTTGCAGTATTCAACTTATCACTATTCCTCTTGCGGCATTTTCGAAAGGCAGAATTCGCGAGGCGTCGCTTGATTTCGTTTTCATTTTTGGAATTTTAGGTGCTATTCTTGGCACTTATGCAGCGGGTAACAACTATGCCGCTTACCCTGTACTTTCGTTTGATAATGTTGTTTCTGGAATTACCCACTCAATTTCGGGCTTCTGTTCACTTTACATTGTAATTTCTGGTATGGCAAGTATGAAGCGCAAAAATATGTACATAACATTCTCTATTCTTTTTGGTTTTGCTGTGGCTGCACTTGTGGCTAACCTTTGTCTTGACTACAATTACATGTTCTTAATGCGCGGTGATGGAACGCCTTACGACATAATTTACAATCTTGTAAATGGAAATGCTATAATTTACCCTATCTTAGTTGTTTTGCTTTTCATAATTTACATTTCTATTTTCTATCTCATTTACTTCCTTATCGAAAAGAAAAAGGGTGCTAACAAAACCGCTTAGGAGATAAAATGAAGAAACTTAGAATTATAAATTTAGTTGCATTATTGATTGCGATTGTTCTCGAAGCGATACCTTATGGTATTCAAATGAGGTGGAGCATGGGCGAAGGCCTTTCAACGACTATGTATCACTCGTATTTTGATGCTATTGTTTTGGGCGCAAGTGGCGACGCAAGTCCGTTTTTGTGTTCAATACTCACTGTTGTTTTATTTGGATTTTGTGTGGCTTCTTTGATTTGCAAGAATCCCCCTCGCTGGATTCACACTACTATGTTTATTCTTTCGTGGGTTGCGTTTGCTTTTTCAATAATGCCATTAATTCCTAATCATTACACCACGATAAGTGGTATTATTTCAATTATTTTCATTTTGAGCGCCGAGGTCAATTTAGTTATCAAAAATAAAATGAACAAATAAATTAAGCAAGGTTTACCTTGCTTTTTTTATTTGAAGTCTTGATTTAATGTAATGTTTATGATAAACTTATAATATATTTATTTTATGGGAGAATTTTTATGGAAGCAAAATTCAGAAAGGTAAAAAAATACATAGACTTGCTCGACGAGGCAAGATATTTTAATGTCACAAAAATTGAAGGGATTGAGTACTTCCCTTGCGATTATAAAACAAACAACTCTTTGCCTTCTCTTGCCAACTTTAAGCCTTTTGGCAAGGACGATTGGTGGGGTGACGGTTGGGACACACACGCGTGGTTCCATTTTCAAGTTGACATTCCTGAAAATATGAAAGGAAACACAGTTCAACTTCTTATCAAAACTGACTATTGCGATGGTTGGGACCCTAACAATCCACAATTCCTTATTTACATTGACGGAAAACTTCGTCAAGGTATGGACATTAACCATCAATATATTGAACTTGACAGAAACGCAAAAAATGATATTTTCTTATATGCTTATACTGGTGCAAGAGTTGAACGCTCTCGCCTTTTTCTCACGCTTCGTAATGTGAATGATGAGGTCGAAAGCCTTTGGTACGACCTTCGTGTTCCTTATGAAGTTATCGAACTTCTTGATAAAAGAACTCACGAATATGCGACAATTCTTAAATATCTTGACAATGCAGTTTCTATGATTGATTTTTACGATATTGGTTCGGCTGAATTTATGGAATCAATCCGTCGTGCAAAAGCATTTATGACCACTGAGTTTTATGGAAAATACTGTGAAACTCAGCCCGAAACTGTTATTTGCATTGGTCACACTCATATAGACTGCGCTTGGGTTTGGACTCTTAAACAGACTCGCGAAAAGGTTCAACGCTCGTTCTGCACGGTGCTTGACCTTATGAAAAAATACCCCGAATATAAATTTTTCAGTTCTCAACCTCATCTTTTGAAGAATTTGAAGGAAGAAGCGCCTGATAAGTTTGAGGAACTCAGACAAAGAGTTCGCGAAGGTCGTTGGGAATGTGAGGGCGCGATGTGGGTTGAGGCAGACTGCAACCTTTCATCTGGCGAGAGTCTTGTAAGACAAGTTCTTTACGGAAAGCGTTTCTTCAAGAATGAATTTGGCGTTGATAGCCATATTCTTTGGTTGCCTGATGTGTTTGGTTACTCCGCTGCGCTTCCTCAAATTTTGAGAAAGAGTGGCGTTGACTGGTTTGTTACTTCAAAAATCAGTTGGAACGACACCAACCTTATGCCTTATGATACTTTTGCTTGGCATGGTATTGACGGAACTCCTATCAATACTCACTTCCTCACTGCTCAAAACTACAAAGAAGGTTTCAAGTGTGGAACTGATTACAATGGTTGCACATCTCCTAATATGATAAAAGGCGCTCGTTATAGATATCAGCAAAAAATGCTTACAAATGAGGCCATTGACTCGTTTGGCTTTGGAGATGGTGGTGGCGGACCTACTATTGAATATCTTGAATATTACAGAAGACAAGAAAAGGGTATTCCTGGTATTCCTACCGCTAAAATGGAATTTGCAAACGACTTCCTTACAAGACTCAAAAACAATATAGAAAACAATCCTTTGCTTCCAAAATGGCAAGGCGAACTTTATCTTGAATTTCATCGTGGAACTTACACATCTGTTGCGAAAAACAAGAAAAACAATCGCGTGAGCGAATTTTTGTATCTTGATGCTGAACTTCTTGGAACTGTTGGAAAATGCATACTCCAAAAAGAATTTAACAAGTGTGAGATGCAAAGAGGTTGGGAAATGATTCTTACAAATCAATTTCACGACATTATTCCAGGTTCTTCTATTGACGAAGTTTACGACCAGAGTGATAAAGATTATGCTTGGGTGCAAGAGATTGCAAACGAGCAAATTGGCGACACTCGCACACAGATTGCATCTAAAATTGCATCAAGCGAAGGCTATGTAGTATTCAACCCTCACTCTTTCGTTGGCGAAGGTCTTGTTAAGATTGACGGCAAGAGTGCTATCGTTTCGGGTGTCGCTCCAAAAGGATATTCTTGCGTGAAGAAATTCAAAGATTCTCATTCTATTATCGTAACCGCTCTTGGTGTTGAAACTAATGCGCTTAAAGTAAGTTTTGACAAGGATTGGATTTTGACATCTATTTATGACAAGATAAATGACAGAGAACTTCTCAAAAATGGAAAGCGTGGCAACGAACTTCGCATTTACGAGGACTTCCCTGATGTTTACGACTGTTGGGAGTGGCAAGAATACTCTATCGAAAAGTACAAGGTTATTACTGATGTTAGTGATGTTGACATCATTGATGACGGCGCAAGACTTGGCATCAAAATCGTTCGTCCTTTCCTTTCATCTACCATTGAGCAAACTCTTTGGTTCTATGATGACGAGTTAAAGATTGATTTTGACACAAAAGTTGACTGGCATCAAAATAGCCAAATGCTTAAAACTGCTTTTGATATTGATGTTAATACCGATAAGGCAACTTATGAAATCCAATTCGGTACTATTGAACGTCCAACTCACAAAAACACAAGTTGGGACAGCGCAAAGTTTGAAGTTTGCGCGCATAAATATGCTGATATCTCAGATGGTGGCTATGGCGTGAGTCTTTTGAACAACTGCAAATATGGTCACGATATTCATGATGGTGTTATGCAACTTTCTCTTCTTAAATGTGGTATTCATCCATCAAAACGCTCTGACCATGGTGTTCACGAATTTAGTTATTCTATCTATGCTCACAAAGGCACATTTAAAGAAAGCGATACAATTAAGAAAGCGTACTATTTCAACTACCCTATGACTGCAATCAAGGCTTGTGGTTTGGCAAATGAAGTTCCTACTTCTTTTTCTGTTGTTTCTCTTGACAAAGAAAATGTTATTTGTGAAACTGTAAAAGAGGCAGAGGACAGCCGTGACACTATTGTTCGTCTCTATGAATCCAAAAATATTCGCACAAAGGTTAAGGTTTATACTTCACTTGATGCTAAAAAATGTTACATTTGTGACCTTTTGGAAAATGACCTTGAAGAAGTTGAACTAATTGATGGTTGTGCTACTATTGATATTAAAGGATTTGAAATAGTTACTCTTAAATTTATTTGATTTTATTGACAATTCCCGTATTGGGTGTTATAATGTTCAAAAACGAACTGTTTGGAGAGTGAACTATTATGATGTCGTTATGGGAACACATTTCCGCTTTGATTGATGCTTACAACAACTTCACAAGCGATGTGTGTAAAAAATACAACTTAAAACACCGAGAGTTTGATATTCTCATTTATCTTCACACTTACCCAAATGAAGCCACCGCTACCGATATTGTAAGAAAAGAAAATCTTTCAAAATCGCATGTTTCTGTTTCTTTAAGAGCGCTTGAAGAACGAGGGCTTGTTAAGGGTGAATATCAAGGCAACAATCGCCGCACTATATATTTGAAACTCACTGATGCTTCAAAGCCTATTGTTGATGAAGGAATTGAGACAAGAGCGGTTTTTGCGAAAACTATGCTTGACGGTTTTTCCGAAACCGAAATACAAGAATTTTTCAAATCTCTTGGCAAAGTAAAGAAAAATGTTATGGCTTATGCCAAAAAGAAACTCGTACACAAGAAAGGTTAATATTATGCAAGAAAACGAAATGCCTATCTTACCGCCTTTGGTTGAGGAGGTAAAAAAGAAATCTCATTTTCCAAAGAATAAAAAATTCTTTTGGGTATTCTTTATACTTAGCGCTATATTTTTAATAGGTGGAGGGGCACTTCTCCCTGTTTGGGAAAAAACAAATGTTCCCTGGAAAAACTTCGCTACTGATTTTTTCAGTTTGATGCTATCAATAACAATCATCGTATATATCGTTGGCTATCTTATTAGACAGATTATAAGAGAACGCAAAGTTGCAATAAAAATTCTCACTGTATTTGAGGCAGGATTTTTCTTCGCTGTTGCAGTAGGCTCATTTTTACAATACTTTGATTCCGCAAGTATTGGCGGTCCAAGTACTATTGTTGGTATTGCTTTTTGGTCAAGAGGTTTTGTCTATATTGTAAAGGCATATCTTTGCAAGCACGACGAAAATGATAAATACCCTCTTTGGACACTTATTTTATCAATCGGACTCGTTTCGCTTGGTTCTGTTATGATTGCAAATGAGATGTTTACAACTTATCATGCAATTTGGGTTGTATCTATCACTTTGCTTTTTGTTTCTCTTATGATGCTTGTCGTAGGATTTGTAAGCAAGCCAAAAGTTGACAAGGATGCCTTGGCTCTTGAAAAACAAGAAAAGAAACTCAAAGAGCAAGAAAAAGAACTTGCAAAGAAAGAAATGGAACTCGAAAAAGCGCAAAAGAAAAAGGACAAAACACAAAAGAAAGTCCTCGCTCTTGAAGGTGCAAGTGAGGAAGATGTATCTGTTGAGAATGAAAACTCTGATAACGAACCCACAGATGTTGACACCGAGCAAGAAACAACCGAAGAAGAAACAACAGATGTAGAAGAACCACAAGACGAATAATACTAATAAAACAGGCATTTGAAGTTGAATGATTTTACTTCTTATTGCCTGTTTTTTGTTCTTGATTTTAATTAGTTTTTATGATAAAATAATTATATAAATATGTTTTTAAAAAGGAGTTTTTATGAAGTATTCCATCGAAAATGATTTTTTAAAGGTTGAAATTTCAAGCCTCGGTGCTGAAATCGTTTCAATGATTCTCAAAGAGGACAGCACAGAATACATATGGCAAGGCAACGAAAAATACTGGACTGGTCACGCTCCTGTTATGTTCCCTATTTGTGGAAGATTGTGTCAAGGAAAATATAATTATGCTGGCAAGGAGTATGAACTTGGTTGTCACGGATTTGCAAGACATAGCGAGTTTGAACTCATCAATGCTTCAAATGACAAAATCACTCTCGGTTTAAAGTCAAATGATGAAACAAGAAAAGTTTACCCTTTTGAATTTGATTTTTGTATTTCATTCTCTTTAAACAATAAATCGCTAATTGTAAAATACAATGTTAAAAACACAGACTGCAAGGATTTGATTTTCTCTGTTGGCGCTCACCCCGCTTTTAATGTTCCTCTTGGTGATGGTGATTTTGAGGATTATTATGTTGAATTTTCTAAATCTTGTGATGCAGTAAGACTTACTTTTTCCGAGGCTTGCTTTTGTGACAAAAAAGATCCTGTTTTCACACAAGGTGGAACAAAACGAATTGATTTAAAACACGAGTTGTTTGACGACGATGCAATTTTCCTATACAACACTTCAAAAAAGATAACCTTGACTTCCGAAAAAAGCAAAAAAAGTGTTACCCTTTCATTCAATGGGTTTAAATATCTTGGGCTTTGGCATAAACCCAAAAGCGATGCGCCTTATCTCTGCATAGAGCCTTGGTGCGGTATTCCCGATGATGATGGAGAAATTGGACGTTTGGAAAACAAACGCGAGATGAT
>JAZSDJ010000135.1:0-3613 GCA_045531105.1 Eubacteriales bacterium
CTATTGTGTCTTCCGTGCTAATGATATCAATGTATGTCAAAGGATTTCCATCTTTATCGACATCAATCGTATCATTTAAGGAAACCTCACATTCAATTTTCTTCTGACTACGAAACATCATTAAAATTTCATTTTGAATACATTT
Source organism: Eubacteriales bacterium (assembly GCA_045531105.1). Taxonomy (GTDB): domain Bacteria; phylum Bacillota; class Clostridia; order Oscillospirales; family CAG-272; genus RGIG2000. The sequence continues at coordinate 146 of JAZSDJ010000135.1, forward strand.
CGCGGCATAAGTAGCAAATCTTGCTCCATTGGCATCGTTAAAAGAATCAATCGCCTTAATCAAGCCAATCGTTCCTACTGATATTAAATCTTCCGGAGATTTAGTTGAATTATAGTATTTTCTTACTACGTGCGCGACAAGTCTCAAATTATGTTCAATTAATTTTTCCCTTGCGTTCATGTCGCCTTCTTTGAATTTTTTAAAATATTCCTTTTCTTCATTTGGAGATAATGCAGGTGGAAACTTTTGAATAGGTTCTACCCCCAATATCATATAAGTCAAATGTAAAATCATTGTAAAAAATCCCATTTAATCACCTCAATAAACTATATTGATGTTTTTCAAAAAATTGCTTGTCAGGAAAATTTTTCGTTCTAAAAAAATGCATAATAATTTGAATATGTGCAAAAATATCAACGAACGAAAGTTCAATGGAGGATTTCTATTATGATGATTATGGACAGAATCGCTCTTTTTCTGCTCATTATCGGTGGTATTAACTGGGGTAGTGTCGGACTTTTCCAATTTGACATTGTCGCTTGGATGTTTGGCGGATCAGATGCAATAGTTTCAAGAATAATATATGTTGTTATTGCTCTTTGCGCCCTTTGGTGTATTTCTTTGTTGTTCAGAGAACGCCATGCCGATACAGAAGAAATCGAATAAAAACAAAATCTCCGCAAAACGCGGAGATTTTGTTATATTATAATAGCGGATTTTTTATAAGTTCCATTAGGAGTTTGAGGCTTTTCTAAAAGAGTAAAATAAATTTCATCTACTTTCTTGCCAATACTATATATTTTTTTATCTTCTTCGTTCAATTTATTAGTATCGGCATTTTTTGTAATCACTTTTAAATTTGTATGTTTTTTAAAATTTTTAATCAAGTTTCTGCCTCGTGCATCAGCACATAACAAATTTGTAAATCCAACTTTTTTTGTCAATTCCGTTAAACCAAACGCGAAATACATAACAACTCTTTTAAGTCTTGCTTGTGTATATGTCTTAGAAGATAAATTCAAGAAAAAGTCCTTTGCTGTTGTACTCTTTTGAGCAATTTCCTTAATGAAATAGCCTACACCGACAGGCGCATCAAATGTTTTTTCGATTTCTTCTGCACTCGCACGCAAGACGCTCGAATACAAGAAAAATTCCGCCATATCAATGTTAAGAAATTGTCCATCAAGCACATCTTCTTCAAAAACTTTTTTTGCTTTTTCGGGAACACTTAAAATATCTTTTTTTAAATAAAAACATTCCCTGATTGCACTTGCCGACATCAAATTCGATATTGCATTGTCCTTGTACCCGTTACCATTTCTTTTAATTATTAATGGTTGCATATTTGAATTCAAATGTTTTATCGCTCTTAAATACTCTATTGCGAGAATATCATTAGAATCTTTTGGCAACTGTTTCCCCATGCTTTTAAGTGTAATTTCTTTTGCTAACAAATAACTATTTTTCTTATTGACAAGATTTTTTTGAAACTCCAATTCAAATTCTTTGCTATCTATCAAATTTGCAATTTCGATTAAACTTGAAAGGTCATCACTCTCAGACCCGAAACACAAGTAATTCGCGCCGATATCATTAGCAATTTGAACGCCTATTAATGCAAAAATTTCGGCGCTTGAAGAAGAAAAAGGATATGGGATTTCAAATACTGCATTTGCTCCACAAAGAACAGCCGCTTTTGCTCTTGAATATTTTTCAAACAAAGCGAACTCACCACGTTGAGTGGTATTCCCTGACATAATGCACGCAATTGTTGAATTTGGGATTAGTTCCTTAACTCTCTCAATTTGATATTGATGACCATTATGAAACGGATTATATTCACAAATAATAGCAACAGTTGTCCCCATTTTTCTTCCTCCTATCGTAAATAATGTGAAATTTTATAAAATTTAGTAATTTAGCCTTGAATTTGGATTCCCTTTGATATATAATATATACGATAATTTTAAATTTGTCAAGAAACATTTTTTGGAGGAATTAATAATGAAAGTACTTGTTGTTAATGCTGGAAGTTCATCTCTCAAATATCAATTAATGGATACCACAACTGGTGATGTCCTTGGCAAAGGTATTTGCGAAAGAATTGGTATGGCTGGAAGTTTAATTGAACACAAAAAAGCAGATGGTTCAAAAGTAAAAAAGGACATTGCAATGCCTGACCACTCTGTTGCTACTGAAATAGTTGTAAAAATGCTTACAGATAAGGTTGATGGTTGCATTTCAAGTATGGATGAAATCGAAGCAGTTGGACACAGAATAGTTCATGGTGGACCATACATTTCCGAAAGTTGTCTTGTGACTGATGAGGTTATGGATATTATCGAAAAATGCGCAGAGTTCGCTCCTCTCCACAACCCTGCCCACATTATGGGAATCAAGGGTTGCATTAAAGCAATGCCTAACACCCCACAAGTTGCAGTATTTGACACCGCTTTCCATCAAACAATGGAACCAAAAGCATATACATATGCTCTTCCTATCAAAATGGTAGAAGAAGATCACATTAGAAGATATGGTGCTCATGGTACATCTCACCGTTTTGTTGCAAATGAAATGATCAAAATTCTTGGTGGCAAAAAAGACTCTAAAATTGTAACTTGCCACATTGGAAATGGTTCTTCTATTTCTGCTGTAAGAGATGGAAAGGTTGTGGATACTTCAATGGGCTTCACCCCTCTTGATGGTGTTGAAATGGGTACAAGATGCGGTTCTATCGACCCAGCAATCGTTCCTTATATTATGAAAAAATACGATATTAGCGTTGACAAAATCACAGATTTTATGAACAAAAAATGTGGTTTTCTTGGTGTAAGCGCATACTCTTCTGATAGCCGTGACATTGAAGGTGCTATTCGTGGTGAATACAACGAAGAACTTGAAACATGCCCTGTAACCGATGAAGAAAAAGCAATCGTTACAAAACATGCACAACTTGCCGCTGACATTCTCGCATTCCAAGTTAAAAAATACATAGGTTCTTACTCTGCTATAATGAATGGTCTTGATGCCATCGTATTCACAGCGGGTATGGGAGAAAATAATCCTGAACTTCGTGATAGAGTTTGTCGTGATATGGAATTTTATGGAATTGACATTGATTTTGAACTTAATGCAAAAACATTAAGACAACCTAATATAGTTGAACTCTCTACGCCAAAATCAAAAGTAAAAGTTTATGTTCTTCCTACTAATGAAGAACTTATGATTACAAGAGATACCGAAGCAATCGTTTCAAATAAATAATTAATTAAAAAAGCAAAAACACGCCTTGAATTTCAAGGCGTTTTTACTTTTATATTTTCGCATATTTTTGGTCACCGGTTGGTGTCAAAATACTATAACCTATATTTATAAGGTGATCCGCTACTCTTTCAAGTCCCGCAACAGTTGAGAAGAAATATGCGCTTTGTTCTACTTTGCAAGCACCAGTTGCAAGACGCGTAAAGT
>JAZSDJ010000201.1:0-7300 GCA_045531105.1 Eubacteriales bacterium
ACGTCTACCAATTCCATCACACCGGCATATTTATAATTGCTTGATTATTCTATCATATATTTTTTGAAAATGCAATACCTTTTTTGAATTTTTGTCAAAATTATTTTGTGACATAAAAACGCAACAAAATGTACGAGAAAAATCGCTTTTTTACTTTACTTTTTTTACATATTATGATAGAATTAAAATAATCATTAATGAAATGGAAAAGAAAAATGAACGAAGTACAAACTAATAGATTTTTAAAGGCGAAAAGGGGACTTTTTGATAAATATTATTCTTTCCTTAACCCAATGCAAAGGGAAGCAATTTATAGTGTAAAAGGTCCTGTTTTGATTCTCGCAGGTGCGGGAAGTGGAAAAACAACCGTTCTTGTTAACAGAATCGCCCATATAATAAAATACGGAAATGCTTACTTTTCATCAAACGTTCCTGAATTTATGACAGAGGACACGCTTGACGATTTGGAAAATGCCATTTCCTTGCCAAGAGAACACATTGAAAAATATCTTGAACTTTTCGAGGAAAACTCTTGCCCAGCATGGGGCATTTTGGCAATCACCTTTACAAATAAAGCCGCAAACGAAATAAAGGAAAGACTTTCAAAAATTCTCAACGCAGATGCAGAAGATATCTGGGCAGGCACTTTCCACTCGATTTGTATGCGTATTCTTCGCAAAGACGGAGAACTTATAGGGTACAGACCAGGTTTTAGCGTTTGTGATGCAGACGATGCAAAAAAGACAATTTCTGTGTGCGCAAAAGAACTTGGAATAAATGAAAAGATTTTGTCAGTAAAAGATATTCAAAATATAATAAGTAGTGCAAAAGATAAACTTTTAACCCCTTCTGAATATAGAATGGAATATGGCAAAGATTACAAATTTAAACTTGTTGCTGATGTTTACGAAAAATATCAAAAAACACTGGAAGACTCAAACCTTCTTGACTTTGATGATATTATAATGAAAACAGTAATGCTTTTGAAAAAGTTTCCAGATGTTCTTTCTCAATACCAAAACAAATTTAGATATGTTTGCATTGACGAATATCAAGACACAAATGAAGCGCAATTTGAACTTTCAAGATTGCTCTCGGGCTTTTATAAAAACATAATGGTAGTTGGCGACGACGACCAGAGTATTTATAAATTTCGTGGAGCAACCATTGAAAACATCTTGAATTTTGACTCTACATATACAAGCGTAAAAGTTATAAAACTTGAACAAAACTATCGTTCGACTTCAAATATTCTTAACGCAGCGAACGGTTTGATTTCCAAAAACTATCACAAGCATCCGAAAACGCTCTGGTGCAATAGCGAGGCAGGAAACAAAATCGTCGTAAAGCAAACCCCCAGTCAAAACGACGAGGCTCGTTTTATCGTTGACGAAATAATTAAATTAAAAAATGAGAAGGGCTACAATTATAAGGATTTTGCAGTTCTTTATCGTATGAATGCGATTTCCCGAAGCCTTGAAACGATTTTTGCAAATAGTGGTATTCCATACAGAATGCTCGGCGCTCATCGATTCTACGACCGCGAAGAGGTAAAAGATATTATCGCTTATTTGTCACTTGTAAACAACCCAAGCGATACAATCCATCTTCGCAGAATTTATAATAAACCAGCAAGACGCATAGGTCAAACTTCGTTTGAAAGGACGTCAGGTATCGCTACTGAACTTGGAGTTTCAACGCTTGAAGTTATGGCAAACGCAAGTAACTATAACGCAATCCCAAAGACTGCAACCGAGCCTATGATTGAGTTTGCAAAACTCATAAGCGATTTTGGACGTGAACTTGAAAAAACGCCCCTTGATATTCTTGTGCAAAACATAATAAGACGCACAGGGTACGAGAAAATGCTCATTGAAGAGGGCGAGGCGGGCAAGGACCGTCGCGAAAACCTTGAACAACTTGTGTCCGCTATTAAAGAGTATGAAGAGGAGGAAACCGAGCCGAGTCTTACAGGTTTCCTCGAACAAATATCTCTCGTTGCTGATGTCGATAAATATAATGAAGATGACGACACAGTTATACTTATGACAATTCATAGCGCAAAAGGGCTTGAATTTCCTGTTGTTTTCATACCTGGTATGGAAGACAGCATATTTCCATCATCTCAATCAATGTTTTCAAATGGCGAAATTGAAGAGGAAAGACGCCTTGCATATGTTGCAATTACCAGAGCAAAAAAACTTCTTTATATGGTGCACGCAAGCGAGAGAATGATGCACGGAATGACAATGAGAAATCCAATTTCCCGTTTTGTCAAAGAAATTGATCCGCAATATCTTGAAATCCAAAAGGTTGCATCAAGAGGTGGCTCGTTCTTTGTGCCACAATCAAGAGGTTCTGTGTCGTTTGCAGAAGCCCTTGCAGGCAATAAAAAAGTTGAGAAAAAGCCTCTTGTACCATATAATATCGGTGACAGGGTAAATCACGCATCTTTTGGAGATGGAACGATTGTTGGCGTAACACCTATGAGCGCTGATTTTATGTACGAAGTTGCATTTGATAATGCAGGAACTAAAAAGTTGATGGCGACTTATACCCAACGCCTTATGCATAAAATTTAAAATTTATGAATTTAAAAAACCAAAAATTCAAGGAGAATAAAATGAACATTCCAAGACCAGAACATCCCAACCCCCAATTTGAAAGAGAAAACTGGGTGAATCTCAACGGAGAATGGCAATTTGAGTACGATTTCGGAGTTAGCGGACGCGACAGAAAATTTTACGAAAGAGATAGTCTTAATTCGAAAATTATCGTTCCATTTTGTCCAGAAAGTAAACTTTCGGGCATAGGAAACACAGATTTTCTTAACTGTGTTTGGTATTTGAAAAAAGTTGCAATTCCGCAAAACGATAAAAGAGTAATATTACACTTTGGCGCAATCGATTATGAGAGTTATATTTATGTAAATCATAAGGAAGTTTATCACAACATTGGTGGCTTTATTGGATTTGATATTGATATAACAAATAATGTTAAAAAAGGTGAAGAAAACACAATAACAGTTTGTGCAATCGATACCCATCCAAGAAACAAGGCATCAGGTAAGCAGTCAAAGAATTATTATTCAATGGGCTGTGACTACACACGCACCACAGGAATTTGGCAAACAGTTTGGCTTGAATATGTAGAAAATAATTACATAAAATCTGTAAAATATTACCCCTCAGTAGAAGACAAGAGCCTTCAAATTGAAGTTGAAACAGTTGGTAACGAAGTGTTCAGCGCTGTCGCAACATATGAAGGCAAAAAAGTTGGTAAAGTGGAAGCGAAACTTCAAAGCGGAATTTCAAGACTTACACTTAATCTTGACGAACTTCACTTGTGGGAAGTTGGAAATGGTAGACTTTACGACCTTGAACTCTGTTATGGTAAGGACAAGGTTAAGAGTTATTTCGGTATGCGTACAACAACATTTGCAGATAAAAAATACCTTCTTAATGGTAAGGAAACCTTCCTTGTAACCGTTCTTGACCAAGGATTTTATAAAGAAGGAATTTACACAGCGAAAGACGAGGAAGAACTTGCTCGTGATATTCAACTTTCGCTCGATGCAGGCTTTAATGGCGCAAGACTTCACCAAAAAGTATTTGAGCCAAGATTTTTGTATCACTGTGATAAAATGGGCTACCTTGTGTTCGGTGAAACGGGAAACTGGGGACTTGACCTTTCAAATATGAACCAACTTGTTCCATTTATGCTTGAATGGCAAAGAGAACTTATAAGAGACTTTAATCACCCATCAATCATCGGCTGGTGCCCACTTAACGAAACATGGGATTTTGATTACAGACACCAAAACGATGACTTTGTAAGGGCGCTTTATCATACAACAAAAATGATTGATACAACCCGTCCTTGCGTTGGTACAAGTGGTAACTATCAGGTTGTTTCTGACATTTATGACCTTCATGATTATATTCAAATAAAAGAGGATTTTGAAAAAATCTACCTTGCAAAAACTTACGAGGAATTTGCTGAGAATTACGATAATCACGAATACCACAAGGCAGTGTCTAAATATCAACACTCCAAGGATTACAAGGATATGGCACTTTATCTTAGTGAATACGGTGGAATTCAATGGGATACCCAAGGCGTTGGAGGCTGGGGCTATGGAAATGGTCCTAAAACCGAAGAAGAGTATATGCAAAGATACGAATATCTTACAAAAACTCTTATGGACTCGCCATACATCTGTGGAATTTGTTACACTCAACTCTATGATGTGGAACAAGAGGTAAATGGCATCTATACATACGATAGACAAAAGAAATTTGATATTTCAAGAATTAGAAAAATTAATCTTTCAAGAAGATAAAACAAAAAGTGGGCAAGTCCCACTTTTTTGTTTGTAAAAAATAAAAATAGATAAAAACGTTTTATCGACACATCAAGGCACTTTTTTGATTTTTCAATGGCTAATGAGTCGATAAAATCAAATTTTCTCTTTCTTTTTTTGGTCAAAAAACGTTAGGTTTCTTCTATATTAACATAAATGTAGCAAATTTCTCCTTGACAATTCTTTTTATTTATGTTATTATATATAAGTAAAATTTTATACGCGTTTATATGCGCGAGAATGGAAGACTCATGGAAAAGAGAATTTTGCTTTCTACACCAACTATGCATAAGGAAGAAATGGAGTTCGTTAAGGAAGCATTTGATAAAAATTGGATAGCACCACTCGGGTTCAACTGCGATAACTTCGAAAAAGAAATGGACAAGTACCTTTGTCAAGGACTTGATAAAAAATATCACTCTCTTGCACTTTGCTCTGGCACATCTGCCTTGCATCTTGCAATGAAACTTGCGGGAGTAAAAAGAGGCGATATTGTTTTATGCTCCGATATGACTTTTGCCGCAACAGTGAACCCCGTTTCTTATGAGGGTGGAGTACAGGTCTTTGTTGACTCCGAAAAAGAAACTTGGAATATGGACCCTGTCGCACTTGAAAAGGCGTTTCAAAAATACCCAAACGCGAAAGTGGTAGTTTTGGCTCACCTTTATGGAACACCTTCAAAAATTGATGAAATTCTTGAAGTGTGTGAAAAACATAACGCAGTTTTGATAGAAGATGCCGCAGAATCTCTTTCCGCTACATATAAAGGCCGTCAAACAGGAACTTTTGGCAAATACAACGCTATAAGTTTTAACGGAAATAAAATTATCACTACCTCTGGTGGTGGCATGCTTATCACCGAAGACGAGACAGATAGAAAAACTGCATTTTTCTTGGCAACACAGGCAAGAGAAAACGCACCTTGGTATCAGCACGAACAAATCGGCTATAATTATCGCATGTCAAATGTTGTCGCAGGTATTGGTAGAGGACAACTTTTGCACATTGATGAGCATCGCGATTTAAAAGAGAAAATTTATAATAGATATAAAGAAGCATTCAAGGATTTACCTCTTACAATGAATCCTTGTCTTGACTACACAAAACCAAACTTTTGGCTTTCATGTATCTTGATAGACGAAAATTGTGAACTCGACCCTCTTGATATAATGCAAAAACTTGCAGAAAATAATGTTGAGGCTCGTCCTATTTGGAAGCCAATGCATATGCAACCGGTTTTTGCAAATAACGATTTCATCTCTGTATCCGACTCCCCAGTCAACGAACGAATATTCAAAAAAGGTCTTTGCTTGCCGTCAGATATAAAAATGACCGAGGCAGAGCAGGACTATGTAATCGAAATAGTTAAAGGATGCTTCTAATAATGAAACAATTTCTTGAAAACCTTGTGTCAACTTGGTGGGGAATAACAATCATTTGCGCTCTTGCATTGATTTTGTGGTTTGCCTTGTCGGCACTCTTGTATAGACCGTTTTTTAAACGATTTTACGATATAGTACTTAGCGCATTTGCACTAATAATATTGTCGCCAATTTTGCTTATCTTGATAATTCTTGGCGCAATTAAAATGAAAGGAAATCCTTTCTTTACACAACTTCGTCCAGGAAAGAACGAAAAAATATTCAAACTTATTAAGTTTCGTACAATGACAAATGCAAGGGATGAAAACGGCAACCTCTTGCCAGACGATAAGCGCTTGACAAGATATGGCAAAATCCTTCGCTCAACCTCCCTTGACGAACTCCCCGAACTAATTAACATCTTTATCGGCAATATGTCAATCATCGGCCCTCGCCCCCAACTTGTAAGGGATATGGTGTTTATGACGGACAATCAGAGAAAACGTCATTCTGTGTTGCCAGGACTTACAGGACTTGCCCAATGTAATGGCAGGAATAATATGAGTTGGGAAAAGAAATTTGAATATGATTTAAAATACATAGAAAAAATTTCACTTTTTGGAGATTTAAAAATAATATTCAAAACTGTATTTAAAGTCTTCAAACGCGACGGAATCAACGAAGAAGGTGTAGCAACCGCCGCAGATCTTGGAGATTATTTACTTTCGTTAGGAAATGTAAAAGAAGAAGAATACGAACAAAAACAACAAGAAGCAAAAGAATTGATGAATATATAAAGGATTTTATGGAAAACTTGAATTTTTCTGTCTCAATGTCCGTTTATGGTAAGGATAATCCAAAACATTTTGATAGGGCACTTCAAAGTATAATAACGGAACAAACTATAAAGCCAAATGAGATTGTATTAGTAGTAGATGGTCCTGTTCCAAGGGAACTCGATTTGATTATAGCAAAATATTCAAATGATTGTTCCTTTTTTAAAGTCATTAGATTGGAAGAAAATAAAGGATTAGGAAACGCACTTAAAGTTTCTCTTGAAAATTGCACTAACGAACTCGTTGCTCGCATGGATAGCGATGATATTTCTTTGCCCACTCGCTTTGAAAAACAATTAAGTGTTTTTAAAGATGATAAAAAAATAGATGTAGTTGGTGGAATGATGTCAGAGTTTGAAGGCTCAGAGGAAAACATTATTGGATATAGAAATGTGCCTTTTGATGATGTCGCTATCAAAAAATATATGCAAAAACGTTGCGCAATGAATCATGTAACAGTAATGTTTAAAAAGAAATCAGTCATTGATGCAGGTGGATATCAAGATTGGCCTTGGAATGAAGATTATTATCTTTGGATAAGAATGATGGAAAATAATTGTGTTTTTGCGAATTTGAATCAGACGCTTGTTAATGTTCGAGTTGGTACTGATATGTATCGTCGCAGAGGTGGATGGAAGTACTTCAAAAGCGAGGCGAAACTTCAAAAATATATGAAAAAGAATAAAATAATTGCTTTTGGAACTTATTTTATGAACGTAACAAAACGTTTTATCGTTCAA
>JAZSDJ010000120.1:0-2276 GCA_045531105.1 Eubacteriales bacterium
TTTTCAGTAGCAGGACCATAAGCAAAAATTGCTTGTGGGAAAAGGCGTTTGATTGCTTGTGCCATAATATGAGCGGCAGAGTGACGAATAACTTGAAGTTCTTCGTTTTTGTCAACGCACTCTCTTACAGAGCCGTCATTCAAAATGATTTTCATATATAAATCCTCCTTGAATTAATTCAAAAAATAAAACCCCTGATATCCATAGGATATCAAGGGTGCAATTAACACGGTTCCACCTTGTTTTTTAACTCTTGTCCTTAACGCGGAAAACGGCAAAAATTGTTACCTTTTTGCAACTCGGGAGTGGTCTTCGCAGAAATCGCAATAGATGGCTCACACCAAATGCCACCCTCTCTTGAAAACGAAAAATCTGTTACTCTTTCCGTCAAAGTTTTTGATGAATACATTTTATCATAAGATAAATACTTTGTCAAGTGGAAAAAATTAAAAATAAAAGCAGAGATTTCTCTCTGCCTTTAATTAATATTCAAAACTTGACATCCAAGTCGAAAATTCTGCAAATGCAGTGTTATATCTTGTTTGAAGTTCGTTTGAATTATATTCAAATTGCCATCTTGTGTCCTCGAATTCTTTTGAATACTTGTAAACCTTCTTAAACACTGTTTCGTTTCCAACACCATTTTGAAGGGCAGTAACAGCATCTTTTGATAATGCTTCTACATCATCAATCATTTTGATAAGATTTTCGAGTTCAGTTTGGCTAACTGCTCGTACTTTCGAACGAAGACTATCAAAATAACCATCTTTATAACCATAATTGAATTGGCGACCCTCTTCCGTTATAAGAACTATTGCATCAGTATCATATAAGTAATCTTCACCATTTGTAAATTCCATAGTATAAGTGTTCCAATGGGTAGAGAAGTAAGCATAATCATACATTGCGTAAAGGTCAGTGATAATATCGCTTTCAGCAATAGACGACCACATTGACTTTTCACCAAGTTCGCTTTCTTCAAGAATATCGTAAACAGCATCAACTATTTTAAAATTGAATTCATAGTCGTAATAGTCAGTGAAGAACTCGTTCTCGCTTGGAGCAACCTTTAAAACACCAGTAATCTTTATCGCTTGTTCAGTGTAATCAAACTTTTGACCAGGAATTGCATAAACTGCCATAGTGTTAGAAAGTTGGCTTGTGTTAGGCAAGCAGAAAGGACAACTTTGATATGGCAAATTCATAAGATAAATATAAGAACCATCAAGAGGAGAACTCGTTGCCATATAACCATTGATTGTAACAGGTGTTCCGTCAAGAGTTTTTAAATATTCATAACTCAAAGTTTCTTTGAAACTGATTTTGGTTGCTTCGTCGTATGATTCATCTTTACAAGAAGCAAAACAAAATATGGAGACAAGCATAATAATCGCTAAAATTGTAGAAATAATTTTTCTTTTCATCATTCTGCTAAACTATCCTTTCTTGCCATAGAATAAGTGCAAATTATAGTTGGCAATACACTTATAATAAATATACCAACAAGAATTACAAATTCAAGAGCATAAATTTTACCATAATTAAGAACTACGCCCATTCCCTCAACATAGTCACTCATAAAGAGCAGACAAAGCCTTGAAGCACCAAAAGCAAGTATCGTCGAAATAAGACCTATTATGCTATTTTGAATAATGTACAAAAGATTTATCTTTTTCATGCTTATACCTATAAGGCGCATAAGAGAAATTTCTTTTTTAGAGTTGTACATATTAAGAAGCGTAATGATTGAAATAATAAGAATGTTCATTGCAAGAATTATAGCACAGAGAACAAGAGTGATATACTTTGTATCACCAAGGTCATCAAGCACAGCATTAACAATTTCTGTTGGCTCAATCGCTTGAATTAAAAATTCTTCACCATGGTCGTTTGTTATAATTGTGTTATTAAGATTTCGGCAAAAAACAGTGGCGCTTGTAGTGTTTTTAGTTGTTATAAGAAAAGCATAAACATTGTGCGAATGTTCGTGTCCATCTTCGCCTCCGCTTTCATGAAGATGCCAAAGAGTTTGAACCTGCGTAAATACAATGTTGTCATAGTTAGAGTAAGTTTGAGTAAGAATACCAGTTATTTCAAGTTCGTTCGTGTGCGCTTCGTTGCCGTGCCCAACTTGAATTTTGTCTCCTACCTTTAATTTGTTTCTTTGTGCGACATTATGACCGATGACAACTTGACAATCTTTATTGTCATCAAAAGCACCGCCGTCCTTGAATTCCAACTTTAAAAACAAATCCGAACTTGAACCCACAACTTTG
>JAZSDJ010000003.1:0-11629 GCA_045531105.1 Eubacteriales bacterium
TGAGCGATTATCGCGCAGCGGAGCGTACCTTCTCAATGCTCACCCAAGTTATAGGCAGAGCAGGACGTGCAGACGACAAGGGCGTTGCAATAATCCAAACCAATTCGCCAAACGACAGAACAATCCTCTATGCAAGTGAGCAGGATTATGACTCTTTTTATCAAAACGAAATACAGATAAGAAAAGCATATCAATTTCCACCATTTTGCGACCTTGCACTTGTGACAATTTCCTCATCAGTTGAGGGCGAGGTTGTTAAAATGTCGAATGATGTTGTCAAAAAACTTCAAGACGAACTTACAAAGAATAATATTCCTGCTATCGCTTACGGGCCATTTGACGCGCCTGTTTATAAAGCGCAAGGCAGATACAGAAAGAGAATTATTGTTAAATGTAAACTCAACTCGGCAACGAGAAATATTTTTAGCAAAATTCTTATAGATTTTTCAAAAAATTCAAGCAAAAACAGAATGTCAATAGATTTCAATCCATCAACCATATAATTGTTGGAAAAGGAGAAAAAATGGCAATACTTAAAATAGTAAAAAAAGATACAGATGAATCATTTTTGAGGAAGAAGAGCCGTCCTGTTGAGCAAATCACCGACAGAACAAAAATGCTTCTTGACGATATGGTCGAAACGATGCGCCACGCAAACGGCTGTGGTCTTGCAGCGGTTCAGGTAGGAGTTCTTCGTAGAATAGTAGTTATTGAAACAGAAGAAGGACTTTTTGAACTTATAAATCCACGCATAATTGCAAAAGCAGGCGAGCAAATCAGCGAGGAAGGTTGCTTGTCAGTACCTGGTGAGTGGGGAATGACTCGTCGTCCAATGCATGTTACAGCGCGCGCGCTCAATCGTGATGGCGAGGAAATTGAGATAATTGCAAGCGGACTTTTGGCGAAAGCAATTTGCCACGAACTTGACCATCTCGATGGGATTTTGTATACGGACAAGGTGATTAAAGAATGAGAATACTTTTTATGGGTACGCCTGAATTTGCTATGCAAAGCCTTAAATCCATTTATGAAAGTGGCGAGGAGATTGTCGGGGTTGTTACAACACCCGATAAAGCAAAGGGCAGAGGAATGGTGCTTACTCCAAGTGATGTAAAAAAATATGCTCTTGAAGTTGGACTTGATGTGTATCAGCCAACCACACTTAAAGACGGCGCATTTTTAGAAACTCTTGAACTTTTAAACCCCGAACTTATAATAGTTGTTGCATACGGCAAAATTTTGCCAGAATATGTATTGAATTACCCTAAATATGGTTGTGTAAACTCACACGCCTCAATTCTTCCAAAATATCGAGGAGCGGCGCCAATCCAAAGGGCGATAATCGACGGAGAAAAAGAGACGGGCGTTAGCGTTATGAAAATGGACGCAGGTCTTGACACGGGAGATGTGATACTTGTTGAAAAAGTCGTTATTGAAGATGATGACGACTTTGAAAATGTTCACGACAAACTTGTTGAGGCGTCATCGAAAGGACTTCTCAAAGCGATAGAATTGTTCAAGCAAGAAAAAGTGACTTACACAAAGCAAGATGATAACTTCACATATGCAGAAAAAATAGCCAAAGAGGACTGCTTTGTTGACTTTTCAAAAACAGCCCTCGAAACTCACAATCAAATAAGAGGACTTTGCCCAATTCCTCTTGCTTTTACAAAATCGAACGGAAAAGTTCTTAAAATTGTGAAAGCCCATGTGTCACAAAAAGAGGAAAATGACGCGCAAGTTGGCGAGGTGATTTTTCTCGATAGCGCAATCCATGTAAAATGCGCAGAGGGCGTTATTGCACTTGATACCATAGTGCCAGAGGGCAAGGGCAAAATGAATGCAAAAGACTTTATAAACGGCAGAAAAATTGCCGTTGGAGATATTTTAGGCTAATATTTTATTTTTACAATTTGAGTTTTTAGAAACGAGGAGAACATTATGGACAATCCAAGAAAACTTGCACACAAATCACTCATAAAATCAGAGCAATCAGGAGTTTACTCAAATCTTGAAGTGAACACAGTTCTTTCAAGAGCAAAACTTTCAAAGTTAGATGTTGCGCTTTATACTGCGCTTTACCTCGGAGTTATGGAGAAAATGATAACTCTTGATTACCAAATTACAAAATATTCAAACACTCATATAATCGAACTTGACACAGAAACGAAAAATGCACTTCGTTTGGGATTTTATCAACTTATTTATATGGACAAAATCCCTGACTATTCTGCCGTTTCAGAAACTGTAAGCCTTGTACCAAGAAGGTCAAAAGGCTTTGTAAATGCTTGCCTTCGCAGTTTTATAAGAGATGGAAAAGTAGTTGCGTTGCCTATGGACAAGTGGCAGGCGTTGTCTGTTAAAACCTCAATTCCGTCTGTTCTTTTAGAGATATTTAGGAATTCCTATGGAGATGAAACAGCGGAAAAAATCGCGCTTTCTTGTAATCCAAGAGAGGGTATATGCGTAAGAATTAACCTTTTAAAAACCGATTCAAGAGAAATAAAAGCAATCTTGAATTCACGCAAAATCCCATACGATAAAATCGACTTTACAGATGAGGTAATAATCGTAAAAGCACCAATTTCTGACTTTGCAGACCTTCTTGAAAAGGGATTTGCATTCGTTCAAGATACAGCCTCGTTTGCGTGCGTTAAAATTTTTGCACCCAAAAGAGGAGAAAAGATTCTTGATGCGTGCGCTTGCCCTGGCGGAAAGAGTTTTTCAAGCGCAATAGAAATGAAAAACGAAGGCAAAATCGTATCTTGCGATTTGCATAAAAACAAACTTTCTCTTGTAAAAAATGGCGCTCAAAAACTCGCTATTGGTATAATTGAAACAAGAGAACAGGACGCAAAAGCGTTTAACCCCGAATTTGAAAATTCATTCGATAAAGTTCTTTGCGATGTTCCTTGCTCAGGACTTGGAGTAATTTCTAAAAAACCAGATATAAAATATAAACCGATTGAACAAATTTACAATCTTCCCGAAATTCAACTTTGCATTTTGAAAAACTGCTCAAATTATGTAAAATTTGGTGGCGAAATTGTTTATTCAACTTGCACTTTGAATTCAGAAGAAAACGAAAAGGTTGTAAAAAAATTCCTCTCTAAAAATGACAAATTCGAGCCTGTCGAATTTACACTTGGAAATATAAAATCAACTAACGGAATGTTTACTTTTATGCCACACCTATACGAAACAGATGGATTTTTTGTGGCAAAAATGAAAAGAGTTAAATAATGAAACAAGACATTTTATCAATGTCCCTTGAAGAGTTTGAAAAATTTGTTGTAAGTCTTGACGAGCCAAAGTTCAGGGCAAAGCAAATTTATTCGTGGCTAATGAAGGGAATATGGGGCGATGAAATGAGCAATGTCCCGAAGAAAACTCGCGAAAAAATCGAAGCGTTGGCGGAGATTCGTTTGCCCAAAATAGCGAGAAAACTCGAATCCAAAATTGACGGAACAAAGAAATATCTTTTTGAACTTATTGATGGTGAGTGCATTGAGAGCGTGTTTATGAAATATGAACACGGAAACACTCTTTGCATCTCGTCGCAGGTGGGCTGTCGCATGGGCTGTAAATTCTGCGCTTCAACTCTTAATGGCAGAATTAGAGACCTTACCCCGTCAGAGATGCTTGGTCAAATTATCGTCGCTCAAAAAGATACGGGTGAGCGTGTTTCCAATGTCGTAATGATGGGAATTGGTGAACCACTTGACAATTATGATAACACAGTGAAATTTTTGCGCCTTGTTTCAAGTGAGGACAACCTTAATATAGGACTTCGTCATATATCAGTTTCGACCTGTGGAGTCGTTGATAAAATTGATGATTTAGCGAAAGAGAACTTGCCAATTACATTGTCAATTTCACTTCACGCATACGACGATGAAAGTCGTAGTGCAATTATGCCTATAAATAAGAAATTTGCCATAGACGAACTTCTTCGCGCTTGCGAGAGATATTTTGAAAAAACAGGAAGACGAATTTCGTTTGAATATACTTTGATTGCCGATAAAAATGATACCATTGAAGGCGCTGTTGCGCTTGCAAAGATACTCAAAAAATATATTCGTTCAACCCCACATGTAAATTTAATACCACTTAACGAGGTGGAAGAAACAAAACTTTCAACCTCGAAAAATGTAAATAAGTTTAAGGAAAAACTTATATCGCTTGGCATAAATGCCACAGTAAGAAGGCGTTTAGGCTCGGACATTAACGCATCTTGCGGTCAGTTAAGAAGACAAAAACAAAAGGAGAATTTATGATCTGCTCGGCACACACTGATGTAGGAATGAAAAGAAATGTTAATCAAGACTCCTACATTTTGAAAACTTATTCCGAAAAGACTTGCCTTTGCGTCGTATGTGACGGAATGGGCGGAGCGAGAGGGGGCGCAGAAGCGTCTAAACTTGCCTCGGAAAAATTCGTTTCAATAATGGACGATTTTATTACACCGTACATAGGCAATAAAGACAAAAAAATCTCAGCCTCGGACATAAAAAATGCTATGCTCGACGCAGTTGACCAAGCAAACTACACGGTAAACGAATACGCAAAATTGCACCCCACCCTTAAAGGAATGGGGACAACCTTGGTCGCTACACTTGTTATAAAAAATACAATTTTTTGTGTGAATGTAGGCGATAGCCGTATGTATCTTATGAACAATGAAAAAATCAAGCAGGTAACAAAAGACCACTCTTATGTTCAATACCTTCTTGACCTTGGTCAAATTACCGAAGCGGAAGCGGAAAATTTTCCAAACAAGAATATTATTACTCGCGCAATAGGAACTGAGAGCAGTGTGAAAGCGGATTTTATTCGCGAAAATGTTGCAGAAGGAACATATATGCTTCTTTGCACGGACGGGCTTACAAATCATGTCAGCAACGAAGGGATCCGAGATATTGTAATCAGCGCCGACACTCGCTATCTTGACCAAATAAAACTTTCTTTGACAGCAAGGAAACTCATTGACTCGGCAAACGATAATGGTGGTGCAGATAATATTACCGCCGTTTTGGTAAGAATTTAGGAGGTGCTTTATGGAGAAAAAAGTTTTTGAAAGATATGAAAAACTTGAAGGCACCGTTTTGGATGATAGATACCTTCTTGAAAAACTTATTGGTGTAGGCGGAATGGCAGTAGTTTTCCGTGCCATTGATAAACTCGTTTATAATAATGTAGTTGCAATAAAAATGTTGAAAGAAGATATCGCTTGCGACAAAACTATGATAAAGCGATTTATAAACGAATCTCGCGTTGAGGACCTTATAAGACACCCAAATATCGTCGCCATGTATCAGTTCTGCTCAACAGGCGAATACAAATATATGGTAATGGAATATGTGTCGGGAATTACGCTCAAAAGATACCTCAAAGCAAAGACGAAACCACTTAGTTTTGACGAACTTATGAGTTATACAATTCAAACTCTCAAAGCGCTCAAAGTCGCACACGATAACGGTGTAATTCACAGAGATATAAAACCACAAAATATAATGCTTCTTAGAAACGGACACATAAAGGTCATGGACTTTGGAATTGCAAAACTTCCAAATGCCGAAACAGTAACTATGACCGATAAGGCCATAGGAACAGTTTACTATATGAGTCCAGAACAAGCAAGCGCAAAACCGATTGATTGCAGAAGTGATATTTATTCACTTGGCGCAATGCTTTACGAACTTGCAACAGGCAAACTTCCATTTGAGGGAGAAAGTCCAGTGTCCATAGCGGTAAAGCAAATAAATGAAAGCCCAGTTCCACCAAGAGAAATAAATCCTGACATTCCTGTTGGACTCGAACAAATTATTCTTTGTGCTATGAGCAAAAAGCCATCGGAAAGATTTCAAAGCGCTGATATTATGCTCGAATATGTAAAGAAACTTCAACAAAACAAAAAAGTCAAATTTGAAAAACTACCATCAAGAAGCGGATTTTCAAACTTTATGTCATCAGTCCGTCGCGTTTTTGGGGTAAATAAGAAATGATTTTAAAAGGAATGATAACAAGAGGAGTCGGCGGACTTTTTACCGTCGCTCTCGATGAAGAATACAATGGCAAAATACAACTTGAAGCCCACGCAAAAGGTACATTCAAACATGATAGAATAACCCTTTTAGCAGGCGATAAGGTGGAGGTTGACATAAACGAAAATGGCGAGCCTTATATAAGCAAAATCGAAGATAGAAAAAATTCGCTCATTCGGCCACCTCTTGCCAATCTTGATACGCTTTTTATCGTTATTTCGTGCGTAAAACCAGCGCCCGTGCTTGAAACGATAGATAAACTTATTTGTATTGCAGAATCCAAACATATTGAGCCTGTGATTGTTATAACAAAAGCCGACCTTGATGAGGATTTTGCTACAAATACCGCGCAAATCTATAAGAAATGTGGTTTTGATGTTTTCGTTACTTCAAGCGAAGATGGCAGAGGCAGAGAAGAAATTCTTAACTACATAAAGCGAACAGGCAAAAAAGACTCGATTTATGCATTTTCTGGCGCGTCAGGAGCAGGAAAAAGCACTTTTATAAATTTGCTTTTCCCCTCGTTGGCACTTGAAACAGGAGAACTCAGCCAAAAACTCGAAAGAGGAAAAAACACTACAAGAACAACCGAACTTTTCTCACTTGATAAATTGTTGTCAAAAGAAGAAAGTGGTTATCTTGCAGACACACCTGGCTTTTCACTTTTGGATTTTGAGAGATTTGACTTTTTTGACTTTGAAGAACTTTTTGACACTTTTCGTGAGTTCAGAAAAAGTGAAGGAGAGTGCAGATACACAAAATGCTCTCACACAAAAGAAGAAGGTTGCGATATTCTTGAAAGAGTCAAAAGTGGAGAAATTCCAAAAAGCAGACACGAAAGTTATGTGTCGCTTTACAATATCTTGAAAAACAAACCTAAATGGAAGAAACAGTGACAAAACAATAAAACTTTCATATTATGTAGTAGAAACTCTGCATTAAGGAGAAGATAACTTGTTATGCAAATCATAGTGGTTAAATCCCCTAAAATATTAACTCCGATTATTAGGCGGATTTTCAAGATAAAAACTAAAAAATAAAGTAAATAAGAGGCTTAGTGCCTCTTTTTTATTTTTCAAAAATTTAATATTTTAAATTTCATGCCCACACGCACACGGGCATAATGACGCAAAACTATTGATTTTTCTATAAAATAGTGGTACAATGTATAATAGGAAAATGTGGCACGATAAATAAAGTAGAGTCAAATTTGATTTTTAATGGAGGTCAAAATGAACGAATCTATAAAGAATATACTTGAAAGAAGAAGCATTCGTGATTTTAAAGAAGATATGATTTCCAAGGAATATTTGGACTTGATTATTGAAGCGGGCACTTATGCTCCAACAGGAAGGAATCGCCAGTCACCCATTATCATCGCGGTTACAAACAAAGAAATGCGTGATAAAATTTCCGAAATGAACGCAAAAATTATGGGAACAGATACTGACCCGTTTTATGGCGCGCCTGTGATTTTGATTGTTATTGCAGATAAAACAGTTCCAACTTATATCTACGACGGAACTCTCGTTATGCAAAATCTTATGCTTTCGGCTCATTCTCTTGGAATAGGCTCGTGTTGGATACATCGTGCAAAAGAAGAGTTTGAAAGTGACGAAGGGCGAGCAATTCTTGAAAGTCTCGGCATAAAAGGCGAGTACGAAGGAATAGGACACATCGCTCTTGGTTATGCTAAAAATGAGTGTCAAGAAGTAAAACCCAGAAAAGAAAATTATGTTTATTATATAAAATAAAATGCTATGCATTTTAAAAGTATAAAATTATATTTCGTCTGAAACTTTTTCTAATAAATTTCCAAAAAATGTTGACAAATCAACCTCTGTGTGATAATATACCCGTGGCGACAAAAATTGACAAATCAACAAAATTTGGAGGTTTAAATGGAACAAGACAGATGTGAAAGATTCTTACCTTTTATTCTTTCGATAGACAGAATATCTAAAAACATAAAAAGAATCAAAGACAAAGCTATGGAAAAATATGATTTGAGAAGCGCTCATGTAATGTGCCTTTTTAATCTTGTAAAAAGCCCTGATGGCTTGAATTCAACAGAACTTGCAGACATTTGCGGTGTTGATAAAGCATTTGTTTCGCGAGTAACTACCGAACTTGAAAACAGGGGGTATATAGAAAGAAAACAAAATTCACATGGAAGTATTTATAAATCCAAGTTTGTTCTTACACAAGAAGGGCTTGAAATTAATGAATACATAGGCAAAAAAATCGCCGAGATTATGGGTAAGGTCAGTGGAGAAATCCCAGACCACAAACTCAAAGTTTTCTATGAGGTGCTCGCAATTATCGACGAAAATATTTCATTTCAGTTAAAGGAAGAAAAATATGGCAACTAAAATTAATCCAGCAGATTTCAAAATTAAAATTGATAGTCTTTATGAATATTTTGAGCGTGGAAAGAACCTTTATGGAGATAAAACGCTTTACAGATTTAACCAAAAAACAACAGGCAATACTATTGAAGTTTCATACAAAGAAATGTTTGAACTTATCACAGACCTTTCGCTTGCACTTCAAAAGAAAAATATTGCAGGAAAAAAGGTAATTCTTATAGGAGAAACAACAGTTCAATGGATTGCTTCATATCTTGCAACTGTTGCAGCAGACGGAGTAATAATTCCACTTGACCCACATCTTCTTGAAGAAGAAATTATTAAATTTACAAAACTTACAAAGGCTTCGGTTGTAGTTTGCTCAAAGACATATGCAGATATGTTCAAAAACCACGAAGAAGAACTTGACGGAATTGAGAATTTTATCGTTACAGACCGTGAAACTTTCAGTCTTGACCCTGAACAAGAATATGTTGAAGAAAAATTCACAACATTTAATAACATTCTCGCGCTTGGTAAATACCTCGCAAGAAATACAGATATGGTCGTTAATATGAGAGACCACGATGTTAAAAAACTTGCAATTCTTCTTTTCACATCAGGTACAACAGGTTCTTCGAAAGGCGTTATGCTTTGCGAAAGAAACATTTGTGCAGTTTTGGAAGGAATATACCCAATGCTCGCAGGTCTTACACCTGAGGACTCTGTAATGTCTGTTCTTCCAATTTATCATACTTATGAGATGAGCGCAGGCGTTTTAGCGCCTATGCTTTATGGTATGACAATCAATATAAGCGACGGAATTAAATATGTTGGTAAGAACATTAAACAATTCAAGCCAAGCGTTATGACACTTGTTCCTCTTTTTGCTAACCAACTTTATAAAACAATTCAAAAGAATGTTAAAAAGCAAGGCAAGGAAAAGGCACTTGCGACAGGTATGAAAATTAGCAATTTCCTTTTGAAACTTCATATCGACGCAAGAAAGAAACTCTTTGGTGAAGTTCTCCAAGGCTTGGGTGGAAACCTCAAAGCGTTTATAGTTGGTGGAGCGGCACTCAACCCACAAGTTGCCGAAAACTTTGCAAACTTCGGTATTCAAGTCCGTCAAGGTTATGGTATTACTGAGTGCGCACCACTTATTTCAGTAATTCCAATTCACGAAAAGAATAACCCTGCATCTTGTGGTAAACTTATGCCAGGTATGCAAATTTATATCGACAAAGAAAAATCAACCGATACATTTGGTGAAATCGTAGTTAAGGGCGAAAATGTAATGCTCGGCTACTATGAAAATCCAGAAGAAACAGCAAAGGTTTTGTCACCTGATGGCTGGTTCAAAACAGGCGACTATGGCTACATTGACGATGAGGGCTATATCTATATCACAGGTAGAAAGAAGAATGTAATCGTTCTTCAAGGTGGTAAAAATGTATTCCCAGAAGAACTCGAAGAATATCTTGAAAATATAGATATTATTGAAGAAGTTGTTGTTATCGGTGATGAAGATAAAGAAACAGGCGCTGTATCTGTTGTTGCGCTTGTATATCCAAACCACGAAGAATGTACAAAACTTGGCCTTGTTGAAGAACAAGATGTTTATAGCGCCATTAATGAAGAAATTCAAAAAATTAACAAGCGCCTCGCGTCTTACAAGCACATTAACAGACTTGAACTTCGTCAAGAACCATTTGAAAAGACAACATCTCGTAAGATTAAGCGTCACACAATCAAAAAATAATTGATTTGTACAAGACGAAAATGTTCAAATAAAACCATTAAAAAGCCTTGCATTATGTGCGAGGCTTTTTTAGTTTTTTAAGTATTGACAAAGTTATATATTTATGATAAACTATATTTAATGATAAACTTTAAGGGAGTATTTATGGCTAACTTTAAACGATTTGCTTGCTTACTTATCGCATTGCTTATGTGCATTGTGTTTGTTGTTGCTTGTGATGATGAAGAAGAATCATCATCTACAAGTTCTTCATCAGAAGAGCCAAGCAGTTCAACAACTGATACATCAAACCCAAAGGATGAAGAACCAGAAGTGGTTACATCTATAAGAGAGGGAGAGGGAATGAATACCGAACTTGGCGACGGTTACACAGTTCCTGTTCCACCAAACTATCAAAAACCAAGTGAAAAATAAAACATGGCGCAGGGAACTGCGCTATTTGTTGTATACTTATTGTCTCACTTAATTTGAAAACGAAAGAGGAAGTTATGAAGATAAAACTTGCAGATTTTGTTATTGAAATAAAAAATAAATATGAGCATATAGAAATTCTCTGCAAGAACTATCTTACAGATGAGGAAAATGTCGATTTTTCAGTAGAGTGTACTGATGAGGAGATTTTGTTTGAGGCTACAAATGTTGACGAGCAGTATTCAAAGGGTTCGCTTGAAAGCCTTGCAGTTTATCGCAAGATTTGCACAAAAATCGTTGAAAATGATGCATTTTTGATGCATAGCGCCGTTATTGAAGTTGACGGGAATGCATATGCTTTCCTTGCTCGTAGTGGTACAGGAAAAAGCACTCATATTGCCCTGTGGCGTAAAACTTTGGGCGAAAAGGTTCAAATTATAAATGGTGACAAACCGATTTATAGATACATAGGCGAGGATTTGTTCGTGTATGGAACACCTTGGTGCGGTAAAGAGGGCTGGAACAGAAATGCTCGCGCCAAACTTAAAGCACTTTGCTTTATTGAACGTTCAGAAGAGAATAGTATTGAAAAACTCACTCCAAAGGAAACAGTAACAAGAGTTTTAAAACAGGTTTTTATACCAGAGCCGACACCTATGGCATCAAAAACGCTTGACCTTGTGGAAAAAATGATAAAAGATAAGCAGTCGTGGTTGCTTAAATGTAATATTTCCGCTGAGGCAGCAACAGTTGCCTATAACGCATTGAAGGAGTAAATTATGAAAATTAGAGAAGGATTTATTTTAAAAGATATTGCGGGACAATCATTCGTTGTTCCAACAGGCGCACTTAGCAGAGATTATCAAGGTATGATTACACTCAATGAAACAGGCAAATTCATTTGGCAATGCATTGAAAAGGAAATGTCAAAAGAGCAAATCGTTGATGAGATTGTAAAAGGCTTTGAAGACGCAGACATTGAAGTTGTCAAAAAAGATGTAGATAACTTTATAGATAGATTGGTAAAGGGAAAAATAGTTGAATAAACAAACTTTAAATTTAGA
>JAZSDJ010000108.1:0-2800 GCA_045531105.1 Eubacteriales bacterium
GGTTGGATCCATATCCATTGTTTCAGAACCATAACACCAGCATGGTGTAACTGTAAGTGTAGCAGCTACGCCTTCTCTTCTGAATTTTTCTTCACATGCAGCGGCTTCCGCAACACGTCCGATTGTTGTATCAGCAATAACAACTTTTACAGGCTCTCCATTTGAGTATTTAAGATTTTCCTCAAACAACTTAGCGGCACTTTTTGCCATATTCATTGTTTGCGCTTCAAGTGATTCTCTAACTTTCAATGGTCCTCTTCTGCCATCTATGGTAGGACGAATACCAATTACAGGATAATCACCGATAATTCTTTTTTCTGCCATTTTAAAAAATCCCCTTTAAATTTATTTGTATATTTTTATTATAATATTTAAACCGACTAAAATCAAGATGATTTTCAGATTTTATTTGCTTTCAAGATATTTTATTGTTTTATCTATATCTGTTGGTCCATGTGGATGATGGTCCACACCTACTTTTTTATCAAGATATAGCAAGTTTTTCATATTATTTTTCGCATACGCTCTTTCAATCGCTATGCCATTTTCCTCATATGGAACGGTTCTGTCGCTATCTCCATATGCCATATAAATTTTGACCTTATTTTTTATTAAAGCATCAATTTTATCAAGTGGGTGTTCTCTAAAAGTCAAAAGTTCACTTTTCGACATATTCCAAGCGGTTTCAAATTCTTGCCACATACCATCTGTAACATCATCCGCTTTGCCAAATTTTGCAGGGCAACTTAAATAATTTACAACAGGTGCGTCAAGATATAGGGCGTCTATGCAGTCAGGATATTTAGCAGCCAAAAGAATTGACATCATTCCACCACAACTCATTCCGATTGTAATTACCTTGTTTGATATTCCAAATTCTTTTGATGCAAAATTGATAAATTCATATTGATCATCAACTTCGTTTGGAGTTCCCCATCTATTTTTATTCAAAAGAAAGATAAGAGTATAACCTCTTTTTACCATTTCGTTTTGGAGTTCTGGAAACGCGCCAAAATATTCAGTTTTTATTATAGTTTTTCCGTTTTTATTGTTAGGCAACAAAACTATTGCTTTTTTGCCTTTAAATTCAAATTCTAAATGTGTCAAATTATCATATTTATATTCCGCCGTATATTTCATAATCGCACCTCTATTCGTTATCATCACTTATATTTTACTATTTTTTAATAGTAATGTCAATAATAGTTATAAAAAATAGCAGGCAAAATACCTGCTATCAATTATTTTTCTTTTGATTTTGAGATTTTTGTTTTTATTGCTAAAACAATCGGTTTTATATAGCAAAGAGTTACCGCAACTAAAACAAGAATTGCATATCTGATTATGTAAACAAACCAACCTTTTTCTTCGTTGAGATATGGCAAACCACTTTGTGGTGGTGAAACAACATACATAAAATTGATTTTTGGATTTCCATCGTAAAGAATGCTATTAATATAGATTGCAAAGAACATTATAATAAGCAAAAATTTAAGGCAATTAAAATAGTCTTTTATGGTTAGACTGATTTCCTTTGATGTTAGTAAATTCAAAGCAAAAATGACAAGCGCTATATGATACAAGAAATACTGAATTGTTATAATCCATGCATTAAGCGAAGATGTTGTCGCTATCAAAATTGCGGCAACGCCACCAAACAAACAACTAGGTAACATAAAACTCAAAATAAATCTTTTCAATTTTTCATTTTGGCTTATATTGATTATTGCAATAAAAATAATTTGAATTGAGCAAAGGTGAAAAGGAAGGTCTGTTTTTGGTAATATTCCTCCGTATTCTTCTTCGTTAGCCAAAATATAATAAAAGATTTTTACAATTTCAGAAACAATGCCTACATAAAATAAAATTTTACATATCATCTGGAATTTGAGTTTTTTTGACAATATAAAAAGTCCAACTATAACTGCGATTGATGCGACAATTAAAATAATGTGTTTTGTGCCGAATAATGTATGCATATTTTTCTCCTTTATTCACATAAACATATACATAATTAATAATACCACATATTATTGCTTTTTTCAACATTTTTCAAAAAAGATAAAAGGCTCGGCATTTTGCCGAGCCTTTACATTAGTTTTTAGTCAACATTTTTTCAATTTGTGACGAGGACATAAGAAACACACCAATCAGTATCGTTATTATAAGTTCCGGAAGCATATATTGACCATTATAAATTAAAGAATACAAGAATTTTCCCATTCCTTCGGGCGCCCATTGTCCCCAAATCGCAACACCTGTAATGTAGTGACATACAAATCTTATTGCAATAATTATTCCAAAAGTAATGCTCGCTTTTATAATGCTGAGTTTCTCTCCCTCTTTTGGTTTTGCAAATGCTGAAAATCCAAGGATTCCAAAGGGTACTAAATAATCGAATAGTACGCAAAGAATTACAATCCCAACTCCATTACAATATACAAAGACATTCCCTTCTATAAGTGCTTGAAAAAGTTGTATGAAGGCATAAATGCCAGCGCTACTCAGTCCCCATTTGTATCCAAATTTTACACCTATAAATAAGATTGGGAGCATGCTTGCCAAAGTTACAGAACCACCCATTGGCATTTTGTAAACAGGCAAAAAACTTAATACTGTTGCAAGCGCTATAAAAATAGCACTTTGTGTTAAAGCAAGTATTTGCTTGCTTTGAAATGTTTTTGTTTCCATAGAAACCTCCTTAAAATATAAAAAATTACCGCACAGGAAAATATCCATGCGGTAACAATATTTTAAAGATTTAATATTATCTTCCTACGCCGGCATTATCCGTATCAGG
>JAZSDJ010000188.1:0-2283 GCA_045531105.1 Eubacteriales bacterium
GTGCTCTACCGTCTGAGCTACAAGGGCATATTCGTATTTGCGCCTACTTATAATAACACAGCATTTTCGTTTTGTCAATACCATTTTTCAAAAAAAATTATTTTTTTCATTTTTTGTAAAAACTTGTACATTATTTTGCTTTTTGTGTTAAAATATATTCAATTACAACAACTATTGAGGTGAAATATGGAAAACAAAACTTTTCTTTGGGAAAATCCCCCTTACATTTCAAACACAAACAACAATTTCCGTCCTTCTATAACGGAATTTAAGGTTAACGACAAAAAAACTGCCGTTATCGTTTGCCCAGGTGGTGGCTATGGCGCAAAAGCGGACCACGAAAAAACTCCTATTGCAAAAATGTTCAATGCAGGTGGCATTAACGCTTTTACTCTTGATTATAATGTAATGCCTTGCCACAAATTCGCTCCTCTTTCCGATATTCAACGCGCCATAAGAGTTGTGCGTTCTATGGGTTATGAAAAGGTGGCAACTCTCGGTTTTAGCGCTGGTGGGCATTTGTGCTGTACTTCGGGAACATTATACGATTTTGAAGCATACCCAAAAACTGATGACATTGACGAATTAAACGCTCGTCCAGATGCGTTTATGCCCTGTTACCCTGTTGTATCTTTTGGAGAATTTACTCATATGGGGTCTCGTCAAAACTTACTTGGCGACGAAAAAGACGATGAGAAACTCATTCATTTGTTTTCTAACGAAGAAAATATAACAGAAAATACCCCTCCTTGTTTCATATGGCATACAGCGAACGACGATGCTGTTCCTGTTGAAAACTCTCTTATGTTGGCTCGCGCTTTGGCTGACAAAAAGGTTTATTTTGAAACTCATATTTACCCTAATGGTTGTCACGGCTTAGGTCTTGCAGAAGACAAAAATGACATTTCTCTTTGGGCAACAAACGCTGTTATCTTCCTCAAAAATCTTGGTTTTTAATTATGAAGATTGCTATTATTACAGGTGCGTCAAGTGGACTTGGCGTCGAATACTATCGTGCTATTCAAGATGAGGTTCTTGACGAAATTTGGATTATCGCAAGGCGTGAAAATCGTCTTAATGAAATAAAGGAAAAATTTGAAAAAATTACAACTCGCGTAATTCCTATGGACATTACAACAAGAGAAAGTATGGTTGAGTTAAAATCACTTTTTGACGAAATAAAACCTGATATAAAATTCCTTATAAACAATGCAGGAGCAGGCATTTATGGTCCTGTTTCCGAGGCTGATTACAAAGTTCAAGGAAGTATGGTTGAATTAAATGTACGGGCGCTTACTGAAATTACCGCTATCGCTCTTCCTTTTATGTCTGAAAAATCTTTTATTATCAACACTTGCTCTATTGCATCTTTTGTTCCAAATGCTAATCTAACGGTTTATTCCTCCACGAAGGCTTATGTTATGAGTTTTTCAAGAGGATTGAGATATGAATTAAAGAAACGCAAAATAAATGTAACTGCCATTTGCCCAGGTCCTATGGACACCGAATTTTTGTCAGTTGCAGGGCTTGATGATGGTCAATCAAAAGCGTTCGACCGATTGCCTCGTTGCAATCCACAAAAGACAGCGATCAAAGGAATTAAAGCGTCAAAAAAAGGAAAAAGTGTTTACACTCCTCGCGCTTTTTATAAATTTTATAGATTTTTAGCGAAAGTCACACCTACTTCTCTTATGCTTGGAATTTCAAAAACTTAATAATCTAACAAAAAAAGGCGTTGCCAAGCAACGCTTTTTATTTTTTTGATTTGAAAATTTTTCGTTTATCTATTGCCAAAAGCAAAAGTATTCCAAGAACATATGCTGATAAAATCTCGCCCACTGTAACACTTGCAAGTATTGCAAAATATGCGCCTACGGATTTGACTCCATTTGTGTAACAAAAAAGAATTACAAAAGGTACAACAACAGCGTTTACAACAACAGTTGGCAACGGAACTAAATATTTATTTTTTATTTTTGTTCCTAAATAAGCACCGGCAAGAGTTGCAAGAGAACCAAAAATTATATCAAGCGGTTGCGCTGTCATTGTAAGATTGGAAATCAAGCAACCGATGAACAATCCTGGAACTGCGGCGGGTGTAAAAAACGACAGAGCGCAAAGCGCCTCGCTTAACCTGATTTGAACCGCATAAGATGCAAGCCCAAAAATGTTTGATGCCCAAGAGAGTGCAACATATAATGCACCTATAATCGCAGAGTATGTTATATACTCTATCTTTTTTTTGCTATCTTTCATATTTACCCCTTAGTTTTGTTTTAAGTG
>JAZSDJ010000038.1:0-1818 GCA_045531105.1 Eubacteriales bacterium
AAAAAGAAGTAGCAGGTAAACTTGGAATATCTCAGTCTTATATATCAGGACTTGAAAAAAAGATAATAAAGAGATTGAAAAAAGAAATAGAAACAAAAGTTTAAAAATATTTAAAAAAAGTATTGACTTTTGTTATTAATATGTTGTATAATGAATCGAAAATTACAGAACTTATGCAAAGAGGTGAAAACAATGAAAGCAGGACTTCATCCAGAATACAAGGAAGCAACAATCAAATGTGCTTGCGGTAACACAGTAGTTACAAAGACAACTAAAGGTGATATCTCAGTTGAAATTTGTGCAAAATGCCATCCTTTCTTCACAGGAAAGCAAAAATTAGTAGATGCTGGTGGACGCGTTGATAAGTTCAAGAGACGTCTTAATGGTGTAAAATAAGTGATTAAAAGTGGTAAGCGCACATGCGCTTACCTTTTTAATTTTCAGGTGAAATATGGAAAAAATAGATAATAGAGTAATAATGGTTTCGGTGTATTCGCAAGGCGAAGCAGAAGAAGCATCGCGTTCCTTGTCAGAATTGGAGCGTCTTGTTGATACAGCTGGTGGAGAAGTGTTTGCAACCATTACACAAGTGAAAAAATCTCCCGATGTTGCGACTTGTTTGGGCGAGGGAAAACTTAATGAACTTGCAGAGGTTTGTAAAAACAACTCAATTCAAAAGATTGTTTTTGATTGCGAATTGACGCCTGCTCAAATAAAAAACATTGAAAAAGTCACTGAGGCTGATGTAATAGACAGAAGTATGCTTATACTTGATATTTTTGCTCTTCATGCAACGAGTGCAGAGGGTAAAATACAAGTTGAACTTGCGCAACTTAAATATACAGCACCACGTCTTATAGGAAAAGGAAAAGATATGTCGCGTCTCGGTGGTGGAATAGGAACAAGAGGTCCTGGTGAAAGTAAACTCGAAATTGATAGGCGTAGGCTGTCTTCGCGAATTGCTTTTTTACAAAATGAGTTGAGAGAACTTGAAAAAAACAGACTCACAATGCGTTCGCAAAGAGATAAAAGTGGTTTGATTAAAGCCTGCATTGCTGGCTATACAAACGCTGGGAAATCAACGCTTTTAAACCTGTTGACTGGCGCGGGAATTCTTGCAGAAGATAAACTTTTTGCCACTCTTGATCCAACAACAAGAAAATATCAGTTACCAAGTGGAATAGAAATGCTTATCACTGATACAGTAGGATTTATTAGAAAACTTCCACATCATTTGATTCACGCATTTAAATCAACACTTGATGAAACTGTTTATTGTGATTTTTTAATAATTGTAGTAGATGCATCTGACGATGAATGCCTTGAACAAATGGCGATTACTGAAAACATATTAGAAAATTTAGCCGTTGGTGATAAGCCAAGACTATATGTTTTCAATAAAATTGATAAATGTTCGCCCGAAAGACTTTATGATTTGAGATTGTTTAAAAGCGCTAAATCGAGAGTCGTTTCACTTTGTGCTAAAACGGGAGAAGGTGTTTTCGAACTTCTCGAACAACTCGAACAAATGTGTCGTGCAGGGAAAACCACAGAAGTATTTTTGTTTCCTTACACAGAACAAGGTTCATTAAATATGTTGTATAAACAAGCAGAAATTAAGACCACAAAATATGTCGATGATGGTGTTTTAGTAGAAGCAGTTGTTGACGAAAAAGTAAAAGGAATATTCAGAAAATTCTTAAAGGAGTAGACATTATATGTCAACTGAAAAAGTAAAAAAGCTCAAAAATTCTGCGGAAATAGAATTTGTAGAAAAAAAGTCAGTATTCATTGCATTTTCTGCAACTGTAAAAAATG
>JAZSDJ010000238.1:0-6000 GCA_045531105.1 Eubacteriales bacterium
CAGAACGACATGGCTACGATCCGACTTGAAAACTATTTATTGAGGCGATTATTTGTTCGGGTAGCGAAAAAAATCTAAATCCTGAACTTTTAATAGATGCAATAAAATCAAAAACGCCTATTTTAAATGGTATTCCGCTTGAAGAACTATATTCTATAAGAAGAAAAGATATGCTTTGCGCAGATTTATCATCTTTTAGATAAAATATCATAATAAAAACCAAACCCCCGATTTCTATCGGGGGTTTAATATTAAGCGTTTGTAGGTATCTTATTTCTTGTTGAAGAGAGTTTGGCTCTGTCCAATACGGAAATGTCAGTTTCGTTCAAATTAAGCGTTTTAAGAAGGTCTTCAAGAGTCATAAACTCAATAACCCTCTCGCCTGACTCGACACACCTTTTTGCTTTTTTCATTCTATAACACTCATAATTTTCTCCTTGTTTGTTAAGAAGAGAGTGAGTAACAAAAATGTCGCACTTGTAAGGCTTTGGTGTGTATCTTACACCATGCTTAGCAAGGGTGGAAACAATGTTCATCATTTCAGCGAAATGAAATTCTTCGAACAAATTGCTTATACATATTTTTTTGCCTGCAAGAGGCGAATTTGAGGAATAGTGTACAAATACACTTGAAACATATTTGGAAAACTCAACATGATTATTGCTATCGACATACATCCAATTTGAGCGTTTGCTGTTTGTTAATTTTTCCATTTTAGAAAGTTTATTAGCGCGTTGAACGGATTTGAAATGGTTATATTCATTATCAAGTTCGCCATCTTTACACCAACATTTCGAGTTTGGGAATTTTTCAATAAGTTCTTTGGCATTGAGTTTCAATTCTTCGCACATACCCTTCATAACTCTCATAGTAAAATATGCGTCATCGTCACTTTTGTGAATTTCTTGCGAATCTGTAACACCGTATTCGGATGCGCACTTTATAAGAGAAGGCGTATTTTGAAGTTGATGCATATCAGTATAAATTCGTTGAACATCTATAAAATTATAGTCGAAGAAATCTTTATGATATCGCTCGCACTCGCTTTTTATGTAATTTGCATCAGACATAACAGAAAAACCAAAAATCAGATTGTTTTTGTTTTCTAATAAAGCACGGATTCTATCGTAATACACAGGGAAAATAGGAGAAGACTTGAATCTTTGTTCATCATAAGCCAAAACAATTCCAGGGTGATTACCATGACCCGCAAGATGAAATTTTGAGTGTGGGTTAATAACAATATCTTTTTTTTCAATAACTTTAAAACGTTCGTTAGTAATTACATAGCCAAAAGAACATATTTTTCCTCGTCCTTGAAAGCAGTTCGCGCATTCAATGTCGAAAAAAACGTAGTTCATCTTATACCAACTTACAATTAAATATCTCTTCGTCCTTGAATAGCACGGAATAAAGTTACCTCGTCGGCATATTCAAGGTCTGCGCCAACAGGAAGACCATTGGCGATTCTTGTAACCTTTATATCAAAAGGTTTTAAAAGTCTTGAAATATACATAGCAGTAGCCTCACCTTCAACAGTAGGGTTGGTTGCAATAATAATTTCAGTAATATTTTCGCTTTCAATACGAGAAAGAAGTTCTTTTATCTTTAATTGGTCAGGGCCAATTCCTTTCATAGGAGAAATTGTACCATGTAAAACATGATAAAGACCATTAAATTCTTTGACTTTTTCAAGTGCCATAACACCTCGTGCATCTTCCACAACACAGATAATAGAACGATCACGGGAATCCGAGTCGCAAATAGAGCAGATTTCTCCGACGGAGATGTTTTGACAGCACTTGCATACTCCAAGTTGTGTTTTCGCTGCAATTATAGCGTCAGCGAAGGCCTTAGCATCATCCTCGCTCATGTTGAGAACTGAAAAAGCCATCTTAACAGCACTTTTTTTGCCAACACCATCAAGAGAACGGAATTTATCAGCAAGATCTTGAAGAGGCTTTATTAAAAATTCCATTAGAATATACCAGGCATTCCACCGAGAGGTCCTGCAACTTTTTTCATTTCCTCATCAGCATCCGCATTTACTTTCTTTATAGCCTCGTTTACTCCTGCAACGATAATATCAGAAAGAGTTTCGATATCATCAGGGTCAACGATTTCAGGGTCAATATCAATAGATAAAATTTCGCGTTTTCCGTTTATTTTGATTTTAAGGACACCGCCACCTGCTGAAACGTCATATTCTTTCGCTTCAAGTTCTGCTTGTTTGTTTTGCATGTCCTCTTGCATTTTTTGTGCTTGTTTAAGCATTTCGTTCATGCTTGGACCTTTTGGAACCATTGCTTTCATTGTAATACCACCTTATATAAAATCGTCAAGATCTGATTTTTCAGTCTTGCTGGTTTTTAAGTTTACGACAATCTGTGATGGAGAAGTAATATCAACATCACAGCAAACCATTGAGTCGAAAATGTATTTTTTATTTTTTTCACTTCCAAGCATTGTTGCCATGAGTTTATTGCTTGAAATGATATAATATTTATTATCACTCGGCGAATAGTGACATTCGCAGTTTTTAAGAAAACTTTCAATAGCGTGGTCAAAATCTCCAACCTTTGCAATTATCTCGTCCCAATTATCAAGTGATGAGTTCTGTTGGATTTTAGGCTCGTCCTCGATTTCTACAAAGTCATTTTTTACTTCTTGCGAATTTGTAGATGAGATATTTGCATCAACAGTAACGCTTTGAGTAGGCATAACCCCTTTTGACATAAGAGTTACTTTGTCTTCAAGAGCAGTGAGACGCGATAAGATAGCATCATTTGAAGAAGTCAATCTCGCATCGCACATTTTCATGAGTGTCATCTCGGCGCAAAGACGCTTGTTAGTGGGATTTCTTAACATATTGTTATATGCCTCATCAAGTAACTTTGAATGATATAACAATGTAGCCATGTTAAAAAGAGAAGCGGTTTGTTCAAGTAATTTATATTCTTGTGGAACGAGGTCAAGATAAGTTTTAGCACCGCAAGACAGTTGAACCATCATATCTCTATAAAATGAAGTAAGGTCAGCAAAAAACACTAAAACATCTTTTGAAGAAATTACAATTTCATTTATTGTGTCAAAAAGATTTGCATAATTCTTTTCAGCAATGTTTTTAGCAACATTACACATTTTATCATAAGGACTTGTTCCAAGAATATTATTTACAAGCGAAGCATCAATAAGTTTGTGCGAGCCAGCGCAAAGTTCCATTAAACTAATTGCATCACGCATACCACCTTGGGCAGTTTTTGCTATCAAATAAGCGCCTTCCTCGCTGATTTCAATACCTTCGCACTCTGCAATGAACATAAGTCGCTTAGAAAGTTCAGGAATTGCAATTCTTCTAAAATCAAAGCGCTGACACCTTGAAATTATAGTAGCGGGAATTTTATGTGGTTCTGTGGTGGCAAAAATATAAAGAACATGTTCTGGCGGTTCTTCAATAGTCTTTAAAAGAGCATTGAAAGCACTGTCAGAAAGCATATGCGCCTCGTCAATTATATAAACACGCTTTTTAAGCATAGCAGGAGTATAAACAACACTATCTCTTAAATCTCTTATATAGTCAACGCCTGTGTTAGTTGCAGCATCCATCTCAATAACATCAGTTGCTGTACCTTGGTCAATAGCGCGACAGTTTGCACATTCATTACAAGGATTTCCTTCAACAGGATTCAGACAGTTTACAACTTTTGCAAGGATTTTTGCACAAGTGGTTTTACCAGTACCGCGAGAACCGGCAAAAAGATATGCATGTGAAACAGAATTGTTAAGTGCTTCATATTTCAAAATTGATGTAATATGTTCTTGTCCCGAAACATCACCAAAAACGGCGGGGCGATATTTTCTGTATAAAGCCTGGTGCATCTCATCCTCCTAAATTTATTAGCAAAAAACAAGTTGTCATGTAAGATCATACATCTAAAATTCGAAAAGCCTTTATGTGCGCAAACCTAAAACGAATGCTCAGAACAAGCACCCTCACGGCACATCTTCAAAACTGCTTAGTGCTGCTTGGTCCCCCACCTGACACGGTTCACAGCCGAAAATTGCGCAAGACTCATCCGTCAACACATCCATTTAAGGCGCTGACCACACAAAAACAGTCCTCAGATTAGCATTCACCCCTGCATATAGCGGATTTCAGGTACAGGGTACCGCTACCACCCCAGCTAGTATGACCTTACATCACACCTTGTTTTTTGGCGTAATATTAAATATATATGTGCATATGCACTGTAATAGTATAACATAGTTAAATAATAAAGTCAAGGCAAGAATTGATTTTTCTTGCCTTAAAATTATTGATTTTTAAAACTCACTTTCGATTTTCAGAAGCCTATTATATTTTGAAACTCTTTCCATACGACAAGGAGCGCCAGTTTTTATAAATTCTGTTCCACAACCAACACCAATGTCGGCAATAGAAGTATCATTTGTTTCTCCCGAACGATGAGAAATGATGGTGTAATAATGTTTTTCTTTTGCAAGTTTGATTACATTCATTGTTTCAGAAAGAGTGCCAATTTGATTTGGTTTTATTAAAATCGCATTGGCAAGACTGTTTTCAATACCATATCTTAACCTTTTTTCATTTGTTACAAACAAATCATCTCCTACAAGTAAGCAATTTTCTGACATTTGACGCGTCGCTCTTTGCCATGCGTTATAATCTTCCTCACCCAAAGGGTCTTCAATAGATAAAATAGGGTATGATTTGACAAGATTACTCCATTTTGATATAAGTTCATCACTTGTATAAGAAATTTTTGATTTAGGTAGAGAATAAATATCTTTTTCTACCCACTCACTCGAAGCGATATCGAGAGAAATTTTAACTTGTTCGGTAGTGTAACCAGCCTTTTTTATAGAAGCAATAATTAATTCAATCGCCTCCTCCTCGCTTTTTAAATTTGGAGCAAAACCGCCCTCGTCTCCAACGGAAACAGAGTAGGAATGCGATTGTAAAATCTTTTTCAGTGAAGCATAAATTTCGCATCCTGCGCGAAGAGCGTCGCTAAAATGATCAAAATTTATAGGAACAATCATAAATTCTTGAACATCAAGATTATTTGAAGCGTGCGCTCCGCCATTTAAAATGTTCATCATAGGAGCAGGAATTCTTCTCGCATTTTCTCCACCTATAAATTTGTAGAAAGGAAGATTGTAATAGTTCGCACACGCTTTTGCAGTTGCTAAGGAAACAGGAAGAGTGGCATTTGCGCCTAATATAGATTTGTTTTCTGTTCCATCTAATTGTAACATAATTTTATCAACTAATCTAAAATCTGCATCACAGCCCAAAATTTCAGGAGCGATTAAATTGTTGATATTTGAAACGGCTTTTGAAACTCCTTTCCCAAAAAATCTATCTCCGCCATCTCTAAGTTCAACGGCTTCATATTTTCCAGTAGATGCACCAGAAGGAACTGAGGCAACGCCATAACTTCCATCACTTAATATTACAGTTGCTTCAACAGTTGGCATTCCTCTTGAATCAACAATTTCTCTTGCATTAATTTGACATATTTTTAAAAACATAAAATCCCCCAAAAAGCATTTTTATATATTATTTTCTTCGAGAAATAAAATATACATAAATCCTTTACATAAAAGAGAATTTCAATAATGAAAAAATCAAAGGAAACAATTTGAAAAATATTGAATTTATAAATTCAAAAAACATAGAATTTCAAAAACAAAAAATCGGACAAATTGCCCGATTTTTTAAATTATTTTTTACTATCATCTGAGTTTTCGCCAGCGTTTTCACTCACATCAGCCGTTACAGGAACTGAGATTTCAGCAGTGCTTACATAGGCTTCGTCAGGAGAAGATTCTGCGTTTATAAGAACTTGTTCCTTTTCATTGATAATACGCTCTTGCGCTTCGTGAATACCAATTTGATGGTTTTCAAGGTCTTCTTTTGCCTTTTCAACCGCTTCTTTCATTTCAATTCTGGATTGTGCTTCAACATCAAATGATGCT
>JAZSDJ010000246.1:0-7658 GCA_045531105.1 Eubacteriales bacterium
TTATTATTTCCTTTAAATTCTTGTACTTTAATTCCATAATTTACTTTAAGTATTTTTGAGCGAGTTCATAGAAAATTACAATAAAGTTTTTAAGTTCGCTCATTTTACTTTCTTTCAAATATTCTTCTTTATATCTTGCGAGCCAGTCCTCTACATCTGCAAGATTAACACCCATTTTTTCGCCTGTGGTGCGTGACATAATCATTGCAAGCATATATTCAATGCCTTCTGCAACAATAAGTAAGGATTTTCTTGCATCTTCATTTTCCCATTTTGTTCCCATAAGGCAAGGAATTATTTCTTCAAGTTCGCCAAACGCAACATTATATTCGTCTGGACAAGGCTCGTAGCCAATTCTCATTTTTGAATTGTTGAATTTTTCATTTGAATAATTCGCAACAAGATTCCACCAATAGCATATTCTTTGCGATTTATCAAGTTTTTTAACAATATCCGCTCCACCAACATAACCATAAAAATGCATATCAATAGCACTATCAAAATTCGATATATCGCTATTTACATTCCATGATTTTTCTGCTCCAAAAATCATGCCATACATACAAGCGTTAAGAGGTGAAATTTGGCCATAATCTCCCCAACAAGTATTAAGCAAGCCAATAGCGCCCGCCTCGTACCCATATTGAGCCATTTTCGAAATGTTTGGCACAGAAATAGAAGGTTTTTCAACAAGACTCGTCCAGTTGCTTACTCCTGGGCATACATATTGTGGTCTTTTAGCCTCTTTAAATTTATTAACCATATCAGGAGACGGATTAGCATCATAACGCCAACTCATAAATATAACATCTTTATCAAATTCAGAAATAAGTTCTGGATGTTGAGTAATTACATCGCCCCACATCATTACAGTCTTTCCTTTTGATTTTACATGTTTTATTATTTTTTTTACGAAATCAACATATAGTCGTCCCTTTTCCTTGCCTTTGTTTCGTCCCTCACCAAGATCAAAGGTTTCATCGCAACAAATATTAAACTTATCGCTTGTAAAACATGGTGCATATTGGTCAATCAAACTTTTTATAACTTCTATACTTTCAGAATTTGACACATCTATTGTATGATGAGCCATTCTCTCTGCCCAATAAATTGTTTGAGGTTCATAATTCTCATATTCACAAAGACGTTTATAATCAGTATTTTGCAAAAGTTCGTACAAATGTCCAAAACAAGAAAGCGAAGGAACAAGTTCTACAAAGTTTTCTTTACAATATTTGTCAAGTTCAATCGTTTCCTCGGGAGTCATATAACCAGTTTTTTGATACAATCCATCATATTCTTTAAATGAGAACACATGTTCTACATAAAGTTGGAGTTGATTCAACTTATAATATGCCATTGTGTCAACCAACTTTTTCAATGTTTCAAGTGTTGCAACTCTACCCCTTGTTATGTCGTAGTAAAAACCTCTTGCTTGAAAATCTGGCTTGTCGTTTATTTCTTTTGCATCACAATAACCATTTTTTATAATTTGACGCAATGTTTGAACTGCATAAAAAGCGCCCTTTGAAGATTTAGCAATAATATTAATTTTATCACCAAAAATTATCTTATATTCTTCGGAATCTTTCCCATCAATATCAAATGTAACAACTTTTTCGCCAACTGGAACCTTTTCGCATAATTTTACTATTCTATTATCAATGTCTGTTGGAAATTCAAACTTGCAACCATTGATAACAATTTTTTCGCCATTTTCGATGTTTTTAACACTTGGAATTATATACATATTCTACCTCACTTTATTGATATCTCGCGACCTTTGCCAATGAGCGCGCTCGATGTGGTATATTGAATTAAATTTTTAGTAACTGAATATTCAACAGAGCCATGAACATGCCCTGCTAAAATAGCAATAAATTTATCGTCGTTATTTTCTATTGTTTCTATGAACATTTTTGCGTTTTCGCTGTCGTTTTTGCTCAAAAGAAAATAATCACCTATTTTCTCCCCCATTACTTTTCCAAATTCTCCAAGTTTAATTGGAGCATGTAAAACAAGAAGGATTTTTTTGTTTTCGGCAAGTTCTTCTTTCAATCTTCTTAATTGATTATCAGAAATTTGTTTTGCTCCGTTATCAACGGTAACTATTTTAAACTCGCCAAAATCAAATACGTCAAATTCTGGATTTGAAATCAATCCGTCGAATCGGTCATACATATTTCTTCTTACGCCATATTCATCGTGATGAGCGTGATTTCCAGGGCAATAAACAACTTTTATCGGGAAATCATTTATCGTTTTTTTCAAGTATCTAATGTTGCTTTCAGTAACTCTATCCATTATATCTCCCGAAAAAATAATGGCATCAGCATTTATTGCTTTTGCATATTCCATTAAATATTGCAAAAGCACATGTGCTTCAAGATTGTATCTATCGTCAAAAAACTCGTTAAATTGATTCGCAAAATCAATTTTTAAAGTTCCCCATTGATTTTGAGATCTTTCGTGATCCAAAGCATCAATTTCTGAACTTTTTTCATCTATGTATGCAATATGAGCGTCACTTATTTGAAAAAACCTGTACTCTTTTTCAAGTCCCATATTTATCTCTGTTTTTGTAATTTGTAAAAGTTCGTTCATTATCTGTTCCTGCGCGTATATTATACTGTTTTTATATTATCATACGCTAAAACAAATGTCAATACTTATCGAAATTTGCAACACGAAATAAACTTTTGAGTTCCTTTTTTCGACGGATTTTTCAAACTAAAAATATTAAAATATACAAAAAGGAAGGTGAAAAAATGAGTAATACATGTCTTGAATTCAGTCTTAACGATAATATTTTACGAATTAAAATCAAAGGCGATATAGACCATCATTCTGCAAAGCAAACACGAGAAACCATAGATAATCAAATTTTATCGACAAAGCCTATTATCGTGATTTTAGAACTAAACTCTGTTGAATTTATGGATTCATCTGGATTAGGATTAATTCTCGGGCGATACACTCTTGTATCCGAAATAGGTGCAAAACTTGTATTATTTCGCCCATCACGCAGAATAAGAAAAATTTTAGAACTCGCAGGAATCGAAAGAATTATGGAAATAGAAGGAGATGGCGAAAATGAAGCGTGCTAAAAACCATATGAAATTACAACTTCCATCATTATCTATAAACGAAAGTCTGGCACGAAACGCTATCGCTTCTTTCGTCGCCCAATTAAACCCCACCCTTGAAGAACTTTCTGATATAAAATGTGCCGTTTCCGAGGCTGTAACTAACTCGATAGTTCACGGCTATAAATTCGAGCAAGGAATAATTTACATAGGAGTCAAATATTATTCCGACAGGACGGTGATTATAGAGATTAAAGATAAAGGATGCGGTATTGAAAATGTAGCACAAGCCATGACTCCACTTTTCACTACTGACACTTCCGGAGAGCGTAGTGGCATGGGGTTTGCCGTTATGCAAACTTTTATGGACAAACTTATAGTTCAATCAAAATTAGGTTCTGGTGTTCGCATCCTTATGTCTAAAAATCTCAAATAATATGAATTTTACACAAAACCAAGAATTACTGGAAAAATCAATAAATGGTGACGAAAAAGCAACAAGTGATTTAATGGAAGCCAATATGGGGCTTGTTCGCTCTATTGTTTTGAGATTTAAAGACAGAGGTGTTGAATACGAGGACTTAATGCAAATTGGGTCTTTTGGTATGTTGAAAGCAATAAGAAGTTTTGACCCAAATAGAGGAACTGTTTTCTCAACTTATGCTGTTCCTCTCATAATCGGTGAAATACGTAGGTTCATAAGAGACGATGGTCTCATAAAAGTCAGCAGAATTTACAAGCAACAAGGCGCTCTTTTGATGAGAGAAAGAGAAAAATATTTGTCCGAATATGGTACAGAACCTAAAATTGAAGATCTTGCCAAAATTTGCAATTTAAGTGTTTCAGATGCTGTTATCGCTTTGGACGCTTCGTCTCCTGTTACCTCTCTTTATGCGCCAATTACGGGAGAAGATGAAAATTTCACTCTCGAAAACACTCTACATGCCGATAATGAGATTGATAAAAGAATTGACCACATTGCTCTAACGCAGGCAATCTCCAAACTTCCACCACTTTGGAGACAAATTATAACTATGCGCTATTTGAAAGATTTTTCTCAACAAAAAACTGCTCAATTATTAGGATTGACACAAGTTAAAGTGTCAAGAGAAGAAAAAAAGATTTTTGAAGTTTTAAGAAAAGAACTTTCTTAATAAAAAATAAAAATATAGAATATTTTTTGCTTGACAGTACACAAATAAGGTTATATAATTATATTAACAATTACACAGCGAGGTATTCATATGAACCCATGGCATGATTTTAAAGACGAAAGAATTACCGAGAAAAACTTTATTTCTGTAATCGAGATCACCAAAGGTAGCAAAAATAAATACGAACTTGATAAAGAAAGTGGTCTTTTAAGACTTGATAGAATTCTTTATACTTCTACTCACTACCCTGCAAATTATGGTTTTATTCCAAGAACACTCTCAGAAGATGGAGACCCACTTGATGTTTTAGTATTATGTCAAGAAGGTCTTGAACCAATGTCCACAGTAGAATGTTATCCTATTGGTATGATAAACATGATTGATGAAAACGAGGCTGATGAAAAAATTGTTGCCATTCCTTTGAACGACCCTTTTCTTAACACATATAAAGATATCAACGACCTTCCTCAACATCAATTCCATGAAATTAAACACTTTTTCGAGGTTTATAAATACCTTGAAAACAAAACAACCTATGTTGATAAAATCTGTGGTCACGAAGAAGCGATTGAAGCAATAAAAAAATGCAAAAAAGCATATTTTGAGACTTATGGAAATAAACAATAATAAATTCTCCGATTTTTCATATCGGATTTAGCAGACATGGCGGAATTGGTATACGCGTTGGTCTCAGAAGCCAATGAAGCAATTCATGTGAGTTCAAGTCTCATTGTCTGCACCAAGAGGTTCAAATCGAGCCTCTTTTTCTTTAATTTTTAAATTTTAGAATTTAAAAATCGTAAAATCACTTGTTTTTTAAATTAATAAATTTTATTTATAATGATATTCGCTTTACACAAACAACTTTTATTAAAACTTATAAAAATAATTTGCAACAAAAAACACTTGCAAAAAAGCAAGTGTTTTTGTGTATTTTTTAAATTTTGTGAATCAAAAGTCCACTACGAAGTTTTGGTTCAAACCAAGTAGATTTTGGAGGCATTACATTTCCAGAATCAGCAACTGCCATAAGTTCTTCAAGTGATGTAGGATACATTGCTATTGCAAGTTTCATATCATCATTACATCTCTGTTCAAGATATTCAAGACCTCTAATTCCACCAGCAAAATCTATTCTTTTATCACTTCTTGGATCATCAATTCCCAAGATTGGTTTCAATAAATAGTTTTGCAAAATAGCGCAATCAAGTCTATCAACAGGTGACTCCGAATTACAA
This sequence comes from Eubacteriales bacterium, assembly GCA_045531105.1. Classification (GTDB taxonomy): domain Bacteria; phylum Bacillota; class Clostridia; order Oscillospirales; family CAG-272; genus RGIG2000. The sequence continues at coordinate 5,479 of JAZSDJ010000246.1, forward strand.
ATATCATCGTAAAACTTCACACGATACCATTTTCCGTCAACATACATAGAAACCGAGTGTCTCTGTTCTGGTCTACAAGGTCCTTGACCACAATAAAGTTCTGCTGTTCCAATTTTCTCTTCAACAACTTTCAAAAACTCCTCTGATGTCATACCATTAAAGTCCTTTAAAAGCCTGTTATAATCCATTATTTTGAGAGATTTTGCAGGAAAAATTACAGATAAAAAGAAGTTAAATTCTTCATTTCCACTATAATTTGGGTTTTCTTGTCTGCGTTTAAGACCTACTTTAACAGCGGAGGCAGCCCTATGATGTCCATCAGCAATATAAAGCGCATCAAGAGTTAAAAAAGCATCTTTTATTTTTGCATCAATCGACTTATCACTTGTCGCCCAAACAGTGTGTCTTACACCATCTTCGGCAACAAAATCATAAAGTGGTGCTTTTTCTGTTTCTTTTGAAATAACCTCATCAAGAATATTCGAATCTTTATATGCTAAAAAAATTGGACCTGTATGAGCGGAACAGATATCAACGTGTTTTATGCGGTCAATTTCTTTATCGGCACGAGTAAACTCATGCTTTTTAATTCGATTTTCAATATAATCATCAATAGATGCACAACCAACAATACCAGTCTGCGCTCTGCCATCCATTATTTGACGATAAAAATAGTATTTCTCGTCATTATCGTTGATATATACTCCATCATTTTCGAATTTTACAAGGTTTTCCCTGGCTTTTGCATATACCTTTTCATCATAAATATCAACAGATTTATCAAGATCAATTTCAGCCTTATCAATGTGTAAAAATGAATAAGGGTTGTCTTTAACCATTTCTCTTGCTTCGTCGCTTGACATTACATCATATGGAAGTGCCGCACATTTTTCAGCAAAATCAGAACTTGGTCTTAATGCTTTAAAAGGGTTTACTGTAACCATATCAATTCACCATTAATAGCAAAGAACTCTCAAAACACCTTCAACTGCCATAACTGCATTAACTACCTCGTCACTAACCTTTTCGTTAGTTTCAATGATAGTATAAGCAATTTCGCCCTTAGAGCCATTAGCCATATTTTCAATATTTACATTAACAGAAGCGAAAGCGGCAGTAATTTGTGAAATTGTGTTAGGAACGTTTTTATGCATTACGCATACTCTTGCAAGTGAATTGTGAGCAAGTGAAACATTCGGGAAGTTTACACTGTTTTTGATATTACCATTTGTAAGGTATTCATCAAGTTGTCTTGCAGCCATAACAGCACAATGGTCTTCGGACTCAACGGTTGAAGCACCCAAGTGAGGAATGTTTACAATTCCCTCTGCTCCAACTGTCGCATCTGTTGGGAAGTCAGTTACATATTTCGCAACCTTTTTATCAACAAGTGCCTTCTTAATGTCGTCAGCACAAACGAGGTCCGCTCTTGCAAGATTAATAATTCTTACGCCGTCCTTCATCATAGCGATTGATTTTTCGTTAATCATATTCTTTGTTTGTGGAGTTGCAGGAACATGAAGTGAAATATAATCACAAGTTTTGAAAATTTCTTCATAAGAAGCGGCTTGTTTTACAGAAGGAGCAAGACTCCAAGCGGCAGCAGGGGTAATGAATGGGTCACATCCAACAACAGTCATGCCAAGTGCATTTGCGGCATTTGCAACCATACCACCGATAGCACCAAGACCAATAACTCCGAGTTTTTTGCCAGCAAGTTCTGTTCCAACATATGCGCCTTTTCCTTTTTCTACTGCTTTTGCAACATCAGTAGTACCTTCAAGTGTTTTTACCCACTCAATTCCACCAATAACATCTCTTGCAGCAAGAACAAGTGCGCAAACAGCAAGTTCTTTAACACCATTTGCGTTAGCGCCTGGTGTATTAAATACAACTATTCCCTTTTCTGTGCATTTTTCAACAGGAATATTGTTAACGCCTGCTCCGCAACGAGCGATTGCTTTTAGATTTTCAGGCATTTCCATATCGTGAAGTGCAGCAGAACGAACCATTATTGCATCTGGATTTTCAACAGCATCAGATACTTCATATACAGTGCGGTCAAAATTATCAGTGCCAACCGCTGCTATTTTGTTCATAAGTTTAATTTTTTTCATTTTCATTTCCTCTTTTATGCTTTTGGATTTTCAGCAGCGAATTTTTTCATAAATTCAACAAGT
>JAZSDJ010000123.1:0-2616 GCA_045531105.1 Eubacteriales bacterium
TCGTAATCAACGAATCCAGTGCCTGCGCGGTATACTTTGCACCGTTGTGACACAGGATAATTGATCCGTTACCAAGGTGCTTGTGCTGCGTAACGGTACTGACAATAGAGTTTACACCATAATCCTTCCAATCCAAAGAATCGCAGTTAGATATAAAAGTAAAGATAAATTTTTTAAGGGTAATTTTACCGAAATACTTCGATGTTTTTCAAAGAAAAAGATACTGTTCTTATGGAGCAGTATCTTAATATCTTTTAGTTAAACAAATTGGAATTTATCACTGAGCCTTTTGAAAATGTTTATATGCCAGTACACCGATTGGAAGGAAATACGCGCACCAACCTAATAGTGCAATAGTTCCTCCGTTTCCAACTTCTCCGCTCGCCATGCTTGTAAACACTCCTGTCATCGGCATAATAAAACAGCCAATGAAGAAAACACCGTGTACCATCATCAAGTATTTCAGCCACTTGTCCGTTTTGGAATTCGGATTGATAGAAAGACCGATGAAAAATGTGGAGAGAGCCATCATTCCATAACCAAGCAAATCATAATTGAACAGCAGACCACCACGCTGATAATCCAATATTCGAATGGCTTGCTCATTCAAATTCTCCAATCGGACACTTGTTGTCTGTGCAAAATATACCAAAAGAATCAATACCGCATAGATAACAGAAATTGCAACACCTATATTGGCAGTAACCCGTCGTTCCTCGCAACTTTCATATTGAAATCCTACTACCATCATAATGTATCCCAAAGGCAAAAACATACACACGAGGTATGATCCAAATGGGAAATCAACAATCATACATACAGCAAAAAGAAAGACCGTGATTGTGACAACCGCCGCACCGATTTTTGGAATTGTTCTGTTCATCATTTTCCTCCGTCAAATTCAAGTTTGATAAACTCAATTATATCAAATTTTGCTGAATTATTCAATCAGTTTTATCTGCTTCGTTCTTGTTGATTTATCACTTCATAAGCCTTTTGTCTGTTTTTGTGTTCAAGTTCAGCCTTTTCATCAAGTAACTTGTTATATTGTTTAGCAAGTTCATTATATTCTTTAACCATATCATCAAGTTTGTTGTTAAGTTCTTCTTTTTCCTTTTCCATAGCCTTTTTATATTCCCTTACCGATAAACTACCACTTTTTTTAGTTTCTGTTTCTTCATAACTTTCAATATCAAACCCGTGATTTTGTAAGATAAGCGGCATTATTCTATGAATTGATGTAATAAAGTCTCTTGTTATCAAGGTTTTAGAACTTAATTTATTATCAAGAATAGGGCATAGGCATAAATGTAGATGACCTAATCCCGCCTCATCGCTATGAAATACACATTCAAGAATATTATCTTCTCCAAGTCTTGCTCCCATATATTTTAGAATAAGATTGTTATATTCATCTATTCTATCGGCGGGAAGTTCATTGGGGTAAGAAAATATGCATTCCGTAAGCCAGTTACTTGCTTTTGTAATTCTACCACCATAAGCAACAACTTTTTTATCAATAAGATTTTTACAATCTTTAAAAAGTGTTTCTTTCGGTGCTACATATATGCGATTGTTTGCACTTTTTTCAGTATCAATATCAGGATTACTATGATAATGCTTGTTCAAGCGTCTGTTGTGTTTATCAATCGCACATATTTGGCTTGCCTTGTAGTTTTGACAATGAAAACTAAACTTAGCCATAAAATCCCTCCTTTCCAACACCGAAAACAAGACCGCCTAAACTTCTAAATCTTGTTTTCAAGGTGTAACCCGCTATACCTTGCCTTTCGTCAAGGTGCGGATCATCTTTCTTCGTTTGTTGTTTTTCTTTGATATAATTCTACTTTATCAAAATTATCTTCTGTATCTGTTGGAAGTTGCTTTTGACATTCTTCTATACAATCTTGTGATAATGCTTCAATTAAAAAATCAATAGAAGCATTGTAAAAAGTATCATCATCACATTCTTTTAATTTTCCCATTTTGTTCCACCTCCTCACTATTAGTATGCCTTTTGGCTTGTTGGTAAGGTGTAAAATTTATACCTTCAAAAAATCATTTTTCGATACGTTCCAAAAAAATAACAAAATTTTTATAAGTTTTCGTTCAAAACTGTTTCTCATCTGTCATATTGTTTATGACAAGTAAATAAATTAAAAAAGCCACCGCTTTGGTGGGTGTAGTTGGTGAAGCAATTACAAGGACAAAGACAGTTCCAAACTGTAAAGTTTTTTATATATGGTTCTGATGTGCTTCACCACATCGGAACTTTTTTAATGGGTGTAAGATAAGAAGAAACATCACCCAAACGAAACAAAATGTTAAATGTCTTCGGCGGACAGCCTCAAAAATAATGCCGAACCAAGTGAGGGCGACTTGATTATCGAAAAATAATGAACGGCTATGGCATTGGATGACGTGTGCATTATATGAAAAGTGTAATGCAGTCTGGTACATATGAAAAACAAGGGCACGTTGCGTATAGTAATTAAATGATCGACTTTGGTGGTATCGCCATATTACTGTTATGTATAGAAAATGAAACATCTCCGAAGTGTGCGGGGTTAAACACACTCACAGGCGAAAATTGTTTTATTACAGACTTGACCATTC
>JAZSDJ010000248.1:0-6120 GCA_045531105.1 Eubacteriales bacterium
TCTGAGAGAACGAAACAAATTCAAAAAATTTATGAACTTATGGCAAATGGGACGGACAGAGTTGAATATTCAAGTGTGTCGCAAAAAAAACAATCTGATTCAAACGATGATTCTTTGCAGTCAACAAGTGAAGCAAAAATGGAACACTTGGAGTCAATAATTGACACTTCCTCTGCCATCATAATTGGAAAAGACATAAACACAAAGGAATCAAAAGGGTTTGATTTGAAATCTTGTCCGAGAGTTTTTATCGGAACAAGAGGGAATGAAAAATACATATCAAGTCTTCTTGAAAGTTTAAGTTCAAATGTTGATTATAGAGTTTGTTTGATAACTTCTAAAAAAACAGAAGATATAAACAATAAGGTAGAGATTATAGAAGATATTGATACATTTATACCTCAACTTTTGGAGTTGGAAGAAAAAGAACTTCAAAAAATAGTTCTTGTTATTGATGGATTTTGCGAGTTCTTTGAACGCATTTCTGACCAGGCATTGAATGCATTTGAAAAAGCGCTTGCAAAAGATATTAAAATTAGTATAATTACCCTTGACTCAATGCAACGAATAAACACATATAGAGATACAGGTGTATATGTTATGTTGGTAAGAACAGAGAATGGCGCAGTTATTGACGGAGGAATTGATGATTCAATCGCTACTGCAATATCAGGAAGCATTTATGACGTTCCCAACAAGTTTAGAGAAAAGGCATTGAAAAAAGGGCAGGGCATTGTGTATTCTGGAAATAAAATAGCCTATGTAAAATATTGAGAGGAGAACTTATGGTAGATAAAATATCTTTAAATATTGTAGTTGCTTCGCTCAATTTGGAACACAATTTTTTGATTCCTGTGGATATGAGTGTCGATAATGCAATAACGCTTATTGTCGAAACATTGATTGATGAATACCCGGGGGTAAACAGAAGCCCGATGAGAGGAAACAAACTTATACAATCAACCACGGGTCAAGTGTTAAATCCAAGTTGCAATTTTAAACAACTTAGCATAATACAAGGCGAAAAATTACTTTTGATTTAAGGCGGTGATATTTTGGCAGCATTTAGAATTAATTATGAGAATGTAATGGCTCAAATCAAAGTCATTAACAACTCATCAAGACAGGTGTCGGATGAAGTTTCGAGATTAGAAAACTTGCTTGCTCGTGTTAAACATGAGTGGTGTGGACCTGCCTCGGAAGCGTATCAAAACGAATTAGTCAAATTAATCACTGAATTAAAAAATGTTAAATTAGAAATAGATAGTATTTCTCAAACAGTAGACAACGTAGCGAATGCGATACGCCAAGGAGACGAGCACCTCGCAAAAAGCATGTTGATTTGATTTAACAATTTATAATAGGCAAAATGCCGAACAATAAGAAAGGAAACATTTAATTATGGCAAATCAATGGTCAGTAACAACAGAAAAATTGGTTTCTTCCGCAGCAGTTATTGAGGAAAAAACAGCAAAGTACAACTCTGAATGGGCAAAACTTTACACTGAACTTCAAAGTTTGAAGTCTTCACAATGGCAAGGCATTGCAAGCGATACTTTCAACGCAAGATTAGAAGGTTATAGAAACGATTTTGAGGAAATGTCAAAGGTTCTTTTGAACTATGTTGCATATCTTAGAAATGCTGCTGAAAATTATGTAAAAACAGAAGAAGCAATAAAGGACGCAGCAAGCAATCTTAACACAGGTGTATAAGGAGGACAAATAAAATGGCTACAATTAAAGTTAACTCTGTTGTAATGAGAGATAAAGCAAATTCATTTAAAACAGTTGCAAATTCTATAAAAACATTTACAAGCGAAATGCTCGCAGAAGTTGAAAGTTTGAAATCCGCATGGCAAGGCGAGTCTGCTGAAACAACAGTAACAAAGTTCAAAGGCTTGGCAGACAATTTTGATGGAATTGTTGCGACAATAAATTCCTATGCTACATTCCTTGAACAAGCGGCTGATACATATGATAAAACAGAAGCGTCAAACACACAAGGTGCACAATCTCAACAAAGTTAAGCAACTTAAATTTGTTCGAGGAGGGAGTATATCTTGCCATACATAAAAGTTGATACAGACAAAATAAGATCATATACAACCGAACTTGAAACAACTCGACAAAAAATCAACTACATTAGACAAGACATATTAAGGGCAAGACAAAAGTTAGATTGGGAATTGCCTGGTTCTACTGTCATTGAAAGTAGAATGGAAGACGTTGAAGATAAATTAGAAAAAGATGCTTATCTTTTAACAAATATGCGAGTCTTTTTGAATCAAACAGCCAACTTATATGATGGAGAAGAAGAACAACGAGAAAGTGTTCTGAAAAAAGCGGCATCAATAGCAGGAGGCTTGTTTGAACTTGTTTCGCCAGTCAAGGACACAGCCGTTTTTATCAAGGATGTTATAAAAGCCGGAAAAGAAGCAAAAAAGATGACATATATCTTGAAAAACGGAAAAATGTATCTTAGCGGATACCAAAAAGCCAGTGGGTTGACAAGTCGATATAATTATTCGACATGGATAAATAAAGGCGCGACCAAAGATGCAAAAGTTGGTAAATTGGGATTTGCATTGAGCGCTGTTGGAGCCGCAGCAGGTTTAGGAGTAAATCTGTATGGGGTGTGGACTGATGAAAACAAAACCACAGAAAAGAAAGTTTACGATACAGTGGCCAATGTTTATTGTGCAGGAGCAAGCCTTGCTATTGATACAGGTGGTAAAATTGTAGGTAAGATAGCGAGTGGAGCGGTATCCGCCGCTTGTTGCGCAATACCCGTTGTAGGCCCTGTTGTAGGAGTCGTTGCAGGAGCGGTTACCAGTGTTGTTGTTGAAGGTGCAATCGGCATCCTTGCAGATACTTTTACAAGCGAAGCGGTGGTTAATCAAGTTAGTGATTCTATTGAAAATGTTGTTGGAGCGGCAAAAGCAGGCGGAAAAGCAATTTCTGATGCCAGCAAAAAATTAATGGAATCGAAGAACGCAGGAGAAGCGATTGCCAATACGGCTAATTTGGTTGGTCAGGCGGTCGTTGCAGGCGCGAAAGTAGTTGCAACGGCGGTGGTCGAATCTGTTAAAACAGCAGCAACAGTAGTTGTAGAAACGGTTAAAAATGTTGGAAAAGCAATAGGAGATTTCTTCAAAAAATGGTGATAGTATATGACTGTTAATCTTACACAAAAAGAATTATCATATATAGTAAAACACTTTGGTTATAAGCAACTTGAAGGCTTTGACCCTGTCAAATTCAATAAAAAAGAGTGCGAAAGTTCTCTTGAAGATAGAGGGTATATAAAACCATATGGAAAATCATTCGAATTATCAAACGATATGAGATTAGTTCTTTCTGCATGGATGAAAAGCAGATACACGCTTGTCAAACATAGTTGCTTATTAGAAAACCATATTTTTGCGATATTTGCAAGTAATGAATATATCTTCTCTTATTCTATGCATGAAGGAGATGTTCGAATTGACTTGTGCGATTTTAACTTCGAAGCGATGGATAAAATTATTGCAGATTATTTAGATATTACAGATGATGTCAATAGTCTTTCTAATTTTAATGTTTCGTTTACAGCAGAAGAGTTTATATCTTTGTTTGAAAATGAACTTCCAAATGAAGTTATTTCTGGAAAAATCGGGCTAAGTGCCGAAAATGTTCAAATAATTAAAAATGCAATCGCAGAAGAAAACAATACAACATTTATATTGCAAGATGTTATTGACGATATAGGTTGTATGGGCATTATCACAAAAAATGATGATGGCTATGTTATGATAAAACATATAGTTCCGAATAGAATTGTGGAACATCAAAAAGCAGTTGTTGTAAAAGGCAACGCCAAAGATATCGTTGATAGCGTTTATATTTTATAAGAGAGGTTTTGAAATGAAGAATTATTTGCCGATAGGCTCCGTAGTGTTGCTAAAAGAAGGCAAAAAGAAAATCATGATATATGGTCGTCGTCAAAGAAGAGTGACTGATCAAGAAGAATATGATTACATAGCATGCTTGTATCCAGAAGGTAACATTAACGAAGACTATATGTATTTATTCAATCACGAAGACATTGAAACAGTAGTATTTCGTGGATTTTCAGATGCCGAAGAAGAGGCTTTCATAAAAGAATTGAATAAATTATGAGAAATAAACTTGAAACATTAGTAATTCAAGTTACTTCAAATTGTCCAAATAATTGTCCTCAGTGCTATATGCAAAGAGGAAACAAGAACATATCATTAGATGTTGCGAAAAAGCATATAGACCAAGCGCTTGAACTCGGGGCAAGGGCTGTTCAAATAACGGGTGGAGAACCTCTTGTGTATCCACACTTAACGGAACTTGTTCGTTATGTGAGCGAAAAAGGAATGTATTCGTTTTTGGCAACATCTGGGTATGGTCATTCATATGATAAATATTTAGAATTAAAAACAAATGGCTTAACTATTATATGCGTTTCCATTAACGATATAATAGAAGAGAACAATTCAAAAACCAGAGATAATTATTCTCAAAGTTTGTCGGCAGTTCAAAATGCATGTGCGATTGGACTTCCTTGTTTTGTAAATGTGGTCCTAACTGATGATAATATAGAACGAACAGAATTGTTTGGAGAATATTTAAAAGTGTTGGGAGTAACGGGCGTAAACATATTAAAACCATTTGAGTCTTACAATGGCGAATATGTTCCTAAAATATCTAAAAGAACAATAGAATTGCTAAAAGAAATAGTTGAAAAAGACGAGGACTTTTGGCGTGTTGAGAATTGTTTCAAAGAATATTGGGAATATGTGAATAAATCCTTTTTTTCCTGTAAAGACGCAGGGAAACTATCGATTTTTGTAAATGTTGATGGAGATATTTCTCCTTGCTCTAAAACGGCACATTTAAAGTACAAAACTGTGCAAGATATGGAGAACGATTATACAACTTGGAGAGGCGGTTGTTATGATAACGAGTGAATGTAAAGTCGTCTTGCTTTCAAATGTTGGGAACAGCAGAGAAAATCAAGAAGATAATGCGTTGTTTAATGATAAATTTTTCTCGAATGAAGACATTGAAACAATGTCAAAAACAAGACGCACATACCTTGAAAATTATTCGCCAGATGCAAAAAACGGTTTTCTTGTGGCAGTTTGTGATGGTATGGGCGGTCATGATTTTGGCGAAGTAGCGAGTTATTTAACAGCAGAGTATTTGAGTGACAATTATCGTTCGGTAATTGATAGTTCGCTTATTGGAGAAAATGCAATTTCGCGCGACATTAAAATGGCAAATGATTTTGTTCTCTCAAAATCGCGTGGCGATAGCAATCTCAAAAATATAGGGGCTACTTTGTGTGGAGTAGTAGGTAAAAATAGTTGCTTTTATGGCTTTAATGTTGGCGATAGTAGATTGTATCGTTATGTTGCTGGTAAACTTGAACAACTATCTGTTGACCACACAGAGGGGCAAAGGCTCGTCAACTTAAAACTTTTGACAAAAGAGGAATGCGCAAAATTTCCTCGAAGAAAAACTTTATATAAGTATATTGGACACAGTGTAGAACTTTGTGCAGATGTGTTTCCAATAAAGCAGTGCGTTTCAGGGACTACTTTATTGATATGTTCAGATGGATTGACGGACTGCGTTAGTGATGAAAAAATAGAATCTGTTTTAAAAACGGCTGATTCTGTTGAACAAAAAGGAAAAGCGCTTATGGAAGAAGCGCTACAATGTAATGCTGGTTATGGAGATAACATTACAATTATTTTAATCGAATTTTGAAAGGAGCAAAAGATGATCGGAAAAGAAATTTTAGGGTATCGAGTAGATGAAAAAATCGGCTCCGGCGGGTTCGGTACGGTTTATAAGGTTTCAAAAACCAACGCCGCAGGTACATATGTAAGGGCGTTGAAACACATCACATTGCCTACAAAAAAACAGTATGCAAGCGTGCTTAATTCTATGGGTGGGGATTATGCGAAAGCCGACGATTATTTCGCAGGAGTTCTTAAAGATATCGTAAGTGAGATTCAAATTTTAAGCACACTTTCCGAAAGTGGAACGCAAAATATCGTTAGAAGTCGGAGGCCAAGCGGGCTTAGGAAGACAACAGGTCAATCC
>JAZSDJ010000073.1:0-4562 GCA_045531105.1 Eubacteriales bacterium
GAAAGTAACATAAAAAAAGAAAATCCCAACGAAATGATTCGTACCCTTAAGGACAGTTTTTAAAAATTAATAGAATACGTTACCTACCGGCAGGATGGCCAAAGTTGTTTTACATTCTCTGTCCTATTCGCTTACTTGACGTAAGGTATATAGAGCCCCCGCCGACAAGGCGGGGGTTGTTGCTTACTGAATACAAAGAAATAATGTGTAGCGCGTGCGCTACACATTATTTCTTTAATAATCAAATTCTATAACAAGATAATATGTTCCATCAATGGGTGTTGTAACATAAAATTCATCAGATGTGAAGTTGCCTTCTTCGGTTATGATGGTAGATGTAGATATATAATCGTCAACTCTATTACCATATTGATCGACTACTTTCATACTCAACTCTACTCCCCATTCATAGCTATAACCTTTTACTCTGCATACGAAAAGAGCCTCATTTTCTTCAACACCCTCAACACTATCAATTATCAATGATTCGATATACACATTATCTGATGAATATGGGAAATCCTTTGCCATCAACTTGGCAGATGTTGGATATACACAAGTATAATTGTATGCAGGTTGATTTATATTCAAGTTGATTATATCAAGCTGTTCGAAAACGGATCTGTTTGTTTCTGAAAACACTGTGCCATCCATATACTCTATTTCTATACCTACAATTTTTACATAATGTGCTTGAGAATTATACCATATGCAATCCCAATATTGACCTTCCCAACCGTTTTCTTCATCCTCTTTGTATTCGGAGTAAGAAACATCTGGGCGAAATGGACGGTCTCCACCATTCGATGAGCTCACAGATATGCAATTATACATTCCTTTGCCTTGCGGTATGGGACCGGTTTGATAAAGCCATTGTGCTTCATCATCCGATACGTCGCAAGAAAGCAAATCATTTACTCGATTATACAATTCAGTTTTGAAGTGAATATATTTGATTTCCTTCTGAGACAGGTTTTCCCATTGAATATATACACTAACTCCATCTGCAGAATTCACGTGAATATATGTTCCGTATATTTTAACTCTTTCTTTTATTAAGTCGGGGTTTGCAGGTGTCTCGTTGCCTTGATTGTCTTCTGTTTCGTTATTATTGTTGTCATTCGGAGAATCTGTTTGAGAATTGTCTGTAGTTTCATCTGTATTATTGTTATCAGTCGGGTTGTTGTTTTCTTTTTGTGATGAATCATCCGACTCAAGATTATTATCTGAATTATTCGAGCTATTAATCGGTTCTCCGCAATGTGGGCAGAACTTCACATTATTTGGTATATTTTCGCCACAGTTATCGCAATCACTTGTAGATGTATTTGAAGTATTGCACGCCACAAGCGAAAAAACAACTGATAACAACACAACAATGGCTATTATTTTTTTCATATTGTCTTCCTCCAAATAAAAAGTGCGTCCCATTAAGAGACGCACGAAAAACGTCTCTCTCAATGTTGCGACACATTTTCCACTATATAACAAGGGGAGAGAGTACATTTTTACCTATAGTACTCCCTTGTTAGTGGAAATATTCAAATGTGTCGCAGACATATTATACCACACTTTTATCGAAAAGAAAAGGGGTTTTGACAAAATAATACCGCTATATAGATAGAAAACGCAGGGCTTTAGTTTTAGGGCTCTGCGTTTTTTTCTACAGTAATGGTATATAGCGGAAAATCCGCAGATTTTTTAAAAAGAATGAAAGACTCTGTTCTTGATGTTCATCTATGGCTTGTCAATTTTCCTGACAAGCACTGCTTTTGTGTCCACAAAAGCAAAATACGGCATACCTCTTTCGAGATATACCGTATTCTTGCAAAACTGTCCTTTAGAGTGATGCTCTAAGGCGTTGGGATTTTTATTTATTATTCAGTGCGAAGCGCAATTACAGGGTCTTTCTTTGCCGCAATTCTTGAAGGCACAAGACCTGCAATAAGTGTAAGTCCCATACTGATAAGAATGAGAGCAATCGCACCACCGATAGGAAGTGTAGCGCTAAGAGTTGACAATCCCGTGAGCGCATGGAGAATGATATTTATAATCACGATAAAGAACAGTGAAACCAAAATACCGATAACACCAGCACCAAATCCTACGATAAGAGTTTCTGCGTTGAATACTCTTGATACATCTTTCTTTGAAGCACCAATAGCACGAAGAATACCAATTTCCTTTGTTCTTTCAAGAACGGAAATGTATGTGATAATTCCAATCATAATTGAAGAAACAATAAGCGAAATTGCAACAAACGCAATGAGAACATAAGTGATAGCGTTTACAATAGTTGTAACCGAACTCATGAGCATGCCGACAGTGTCAGTATAAGTGATTTTGTCCTCTTTATTTTTTTGTCCGTCGTTGTATTTCTTTATTTCATCACTGATTTTATCTTTTGCTTCAAAATCTTTTGGGTAAATAAGAATTTTTGAAGGCTTTTCTTTGTCAACATAACCAGTCTTAGCAGTAGCACCATTGTAATCAAGAGTGTCAATCATTGAGTTTATAATGTTTACAAAGTTTTGAGGATTGTTTTGTGCTTCTTGTCCAAGAAGATATGCTGTAACCTTTGCTTCTTCACCTTCAATGCTTGCAAGAGTGGTTGCGATTTTTTCAGCGTCAGACAAAGTATAGCCACCCCAAGGAGCATTCAAAAGAAGAGTGTTGAAAGCCTTGCTTGTCGCAAGAGTAGATTTGAGATTTGTAATAAGTTGCTCGTCTGTTTTAATAAGAGAAGCAATTCCGGGAACATAAGAAACTATTGTTTTTCTAATATTTGAAACATCAGGCTTGAATCCTGCAAAAGGAATGCCGTCAAAAAGGTTAGTTGTTTTATTGTCTTTTTGAAGTTGAACAACTTCACTTGTATTAGATTGTTCAATCATTTTGTCCATAAGAGTTGGCATATAACCAATAGAACCGAGCGCATTTTCTGACGCACTTTCCTCGGCAGGAGTTACAATGCCTACAACTTTAAGAGTGGTAGCCTTTGAAAAGTCAATTTCGTGTAGTTCTTTTTCAACGATTTTACCACCAACAAGTTTTTCTCCGTCAAAAACTTTATCAACTATCTTGTATTTTTCCGAGTCAGGAATAACTTTAAATTCGTAATTGAGTAATTGGTCAAAAGTATATTGAGTCGGATTAATTGTTAAGTTGTTTGTTGGGTCTTGGTCATAAATAGAGATTAAATAGTTTGTAAGTTCCGTGTAATCTCTTACACCAATAATATAGAGAATAAAGTCTGTAACAACAAGGTCTTTGTTTACAATAAGAACAACTTCATTATCGTTCTCAGGGAAACGACCGCCACCGTCGACAAGATTATATTGAGTTTTGATATAATCCATATTACCAATTAATTCGCTCCAAGCGCTTGAATTTATTGTTGAAACGCTCGACGAAGACGACGATGTACCAGGCATTATTTTGCTCATAAGGTCGCCAATTCCTGAAAGATTTGGACGATACGTTTGAACAAGACTTCCGTTTGTGCCGAGTTGATTAATAACTGTATAGGTGTTAAGACCCGCTGTGTATCTGTATTTTATATCAATAGCATTTTTGTCAAATTCTTCGTTTTCTATAATGTGAGCCTTGAAAGCGGTCAAGTTGTTTTTGGAAACACCTGTTGACATGGCGTTCATAACTTTTATCATAACATCGTTAGAATAAACAGTTTCTGGTTGTTTGTTCTCAATTTTCGGCTTTTCCATAACTGTTTGGAGAAGTGACATTGTGTCCATAGTACTCTCTTGAATTTCGATAGGGTAGGAGGACATAGTACTTTCTTCAACGCTATCAATATATCTGTTTACACCCGTTGAAACAGAAAGAATAAGAGCGATACCGATAATGCCGATGCTTCCTGCAAAAGCAGTTAAAAAAGTACGGCCTTTCTTCGTAAGAAGGTTGTTGAGCGAGAGGGAAAGAGCGGTAAGAAACGACATTGATTTTTTCTTGTCTTTCTTTTCTTTTTTCGCTTTTTTCTCCTTCGTTTTAACTTTTACATTTTGTGTTACTTCGATTGATTCGCCATCGATAACAACATTTGTAGAAACCTGAATGTTTGGCTCATCGCTTACAACAGTATCTTCTGCCTTGTAAGGGTTAGAGTCATCCTCAATCTCACCATCTTTAAGACGAATGATTCTGTTTGCATAGGTGTCAGCAAGTTCAGGGTTATGAGTAACCATTATAATGAGTTTGTCCTTGGAAATTTCTTTAAGAATTTCCATAATTTGAACGCTTGTTTCAGAGTCAAGCGCACCTGTTGGCTCATCAGCCATAAGAATATCAGGATTGTTTACGAGCGCACGAGCAATAGCAACTCTTTGCATTTGACCACCAGACATTTGGTTGGGTCTTTTGTGGATTTGGTCGCCAAGCCCTACTTTTTCAAGCGCCTCAATCGCTCTTTTTCTGCGTTCCTCTTTTGATACACCTGAAAGTGTAAGGGCGAGTTCTACATTTGAAAGAACAGTTTGGTGAGGTATGAGATTGTAACTTTGAAATACAAAACCAATAGAATGGTTTCTGTATGTGTCCCAATC
>JAZSDJ010000130.1:0-1514 GCA_045531105.1 Eubacteriales bacterium
GATCATAGTTATGAATGGGTGGAAAAAGAAGACGCTATGGCTGACTATACTCACGATGGTGTGTTGGTTTCAAAATGCAAAGTATGTAAACAAGTTGATGAAACAGCAGGAACAGATGTTTCTAAAAAGAAAGAAATCAAATGCGTTACTGCACAAGATTGGACACTTAGATACACAGATTACACATCTCCAAGAGCGACATTTAAAATTAGCCTTTCAGAAGTTGGAAAAATGGAAGATGCAGGATTTGATGTTAAAGTTTATGGCGTAGTTCAAAAAGGCGAAGTTGTAAAAGAAATCCAAGTTTACGGAGAAGGTAAAACTGGTAACTACGAGAAAAACGGAACATTCTCACTTGTTGTTAAAAACGCATCGTTTACCGATGAGTTCAAGTTTACAGCAAAGGTTGTTGTTACATCGGCAGACAATGCAAGCGCAAATGCTGTTACTACAACAAGAGCATTGACAGGAAATACCGACGGAACTGTTTGCGTATACGATATAGCAAAATATTATGCTAATAGCGAAAGCAGAACTCAAAGACTTGCTGAAAAATACAGCGAAGCGGTTAAAGACTTCTATGTAGAAATCGCTGGTAAAGCGGCTGAATAAAAATTAAAGAACAGGGTTTTTCCCTGTTCTTTTTTTGCTAAAAAGAAAAGAGCAGAAAGCCTGCTCTTGTTATTCGGTAATTGAAATAGAATCCGCCTTTGCTTGCGCCTCTTTATCACATCTTTCATTATATGGGTGTCCTGCGTGACCTTTTACCCATTCGTAAGCAATGTTGTGTTTTTCTACTTCATCAAGAAGAATTTCCCAAAGGTCTGGGTTAAGCGCCTTTGATTTGTCGGATTTTTTCCAATTATTCGCTCTCCACGAAATCGCCCAACCGTTTTGAAGCGCATCAAGGGCATATTTCGAGTCTGACGTCAATCGTATATCGCAAGGTTCTTTGAGAGCCTTTAATGCCTCTATAATAGCCGTCAATTCCATTCTGTTATTGGTTGTTTGCGCCTCAGCACCTGAAATCATTTTCTCAACTTTTCCATAAACTAAAATTGCACACCACCCACCAGGACCTGGATTGCATTTGCAAGAACCATCAGTATATATATCTACATGCTTCATAAAATAACCTCATTTATAAAACTACTTATGACATTTTAACATATAAAATATGATAATTCAATATTTTTAATAAATTTTATATTTTTTCAAAAAAATGTTGACAACTGAAATAATCTATGATAAAATACCCCCGAACAGATGTGCAATCATCTGCTCCTGCCGACAAAAAATCTTTCAATTTGTCGGTCTTATGTCCATAGGAGGTGTAAAAAGATGGAAAAAGTTCTCAATTCTTATGAAACTCTCTTCGTTGTTGACAACTCTCTCGGTGAAGAGGCAGTTAAGGCAATCGTTGACAAGTTTACTGCTCTTATTGCAGAGAACGGCACTATCGATTCTGTTGACGAGTGGGGAAAACGCAAACTTGCATACCCAATCAACGACAA
>JAZSDJ010000009.1:0-3110 GCA_045531105.1 Eubacteriales bacterium
GATTTTGTGCCTTCGGTGGTTGCTCCTCACTTACAAACATTACAATTCCAAACAGCGTAAAAACGATAGAAGGCTCTGCGTTCCGTTATTGCAAATCTCTTACAAGCGTGACAATCTCAAATAGCGTAAAAACGATAGGCGACTATGCGTTCTATGATTGCGACTCGCTTACAAGCGTGATTATCGGAAGCTATGTAACGGAAATAGGAGACTATG
The DNA here is from genome assembly GCA_045531105.1 of Eubacteriales bacterium. Classification (GTDB taxonomy): domain Bacteria; phylum Bacillota; class Clostridia; order Oscillospirales; family CAG-272; genus RGIG2000. The sequence continues at coordinate 217 of JAZSDJ010000009.1, forward strand.
CGTTCTCTGGTTGCAACTCGCTTACAAGTATTATAATCCCTGATAGTGTAACTTCGATAGGAGACTATGCGTTCCATTATTGCAAATCTCTTACAATTTACTGTAAGGCGGGAAGTAAGCCAGATGGCTGGGGTACTTTATGGAACGAGTCAATTCGTCCGGTATACTGGTATAGCGAGAACGAACCCACAACAAGTGGTAATTATTGGCACTATGATGACAATTATGAAATTATTATTTGGTAACAGAACTAAAATTGAAATCCTTGCATTGAATGGTTAAAATCAAAGCAAAATTTGGACAAAATTCAAAACGCAAGCATTTTAAATAAAAAACAGTTGCGATTTTTCGCAACTGTTTTTTATTCTCTTTTAAGTTTAGTTTTTCTTCCAAGTTGCAGGGGTCAAGAGTAGCAACATTGGGAAGATTTCAAGCCTGCCGACAAGCATATTGAATATAAATACAAGTTTGGAAACATCAGAAAATCCTGCAAAATTTCCGACTGGTCCTACAACTGACAATCCAGGACCGACGTTGTTTATGGTAGTTGCAACTGATGTAAAATTTGTTACCAAATCAAATCCATCAAGAGATATAATCAAAAGCGATGCAACAAAAATAAGAAGATATGCTACAAGATAAAAAGTTACTGTTCGCACTGTTTCACTTTCAACAGGTCGCTTATCTACTGATATTTTTCGTACCTGTCTTGGGTGAAGCATTAATTTAAGTTCATGAAGCATTCCCTTAACAAGAATTACGATACGAGAAATTTTCAATCCTCCACCTGTTGAACCTGCGCACGCACCTACGAATATTAAAATTACAAGAATCGTTTTTGAGAATACAGGCCACAAATCAAAGTTTTCGGTTGAGAAACCTGTTGTTGAAATTATTGATGCCACACTGAACGCAGAGTGCCTTACAGACTCTCCGAATGTATAGTTATAAATTTCACCTGAGGTAAAGAAAATATTGAGAGCTATTGCACTAATTGCCACAAAAACTATTATCAAAAAGGTTTTTACCTCTGTGTTGAATGCTTCTTTCGGTTTTCTTCTCAAAAGCAAGTAATAAGAGTTGAAGTTTATTGAGAAAAGAAGCATAAATACGATAGTTACAACTTGAATATATGGTGAATATCCTGCCATTCCGTCAGCTTTTATCGCAAAGCCACCAGTTCCTGCCGTAGAAAAAGCAATGTTTAACGCCTCAAACACACTCGTTCCTCCACAAAGCAAGAAGAAAATTTGAACAACTGTCATAACAAGATATATTGAATAAAGCGTTATCGCTGTTGTTTTTACTCTTGGAACTAACTTATCAACAGTAGGCCCTGGGCTTTCCGCTCTCATAATATGCATATTTCTTGCCCCACTGAGTGGTAAAAAAGCCATTATGAGAACTAATACTCCCATACCGCCTACCCAGTGAGTAAAACTACGCCATATAAGAATTGATTTTGGAAGGGCTTCCACTATCTCACCAGAAGAAAAAATAGTTGCTCCTGTTGTGGTAAATCCCGATACAGTTTCAAAAATTGCATCTACAAAAGAAGGGATTATACCAGAAAACCAAAATGGCAACGCGCCAAAAATACTAATTACAATCCAACTGAGCGCTACTATTACAAAGCCCTCTTTGGCATATATAAATTCATTGGTCGGTTTTTTTATAAGACACATAGTTCCTATCGCTATACACAAAGACATAGCGACAAGAAACGACACCACTTCTCCTTCTTTATACACTATCGCCGTGATAACAGGTACAAGGAAAAACAGCGCCTCAAACATAAGAATCCAACCAAGAGTTCGTTTGATTATTTGATAATTCATATTGTTTCCTTATTTGAGTATATCAGTTATGTCGTGAAGTGCCGTGAGTTTTGATACTGTTACTACGGCATCGCCCGCTTGAATAACATCGTATCCACGAGGGATTATTACTTCTTTATCTCTCAAAATTGCAGCGACAAGCACATTTGGTTTGAATTTTAGTTCACTAATAGGTTTTCCTATGATAGGTGAACCACTTTTAATGATGAATTCTGCCGCTTCTACTTCGTCTTTTATTATATTATAAAGAGTTTCAACGTTACTTCCAACTGTGTTTTGTGTCGCTCTGACATATCTTAAAATCATATCAGAAGTGATGTTTTTTGGAGAAATTATTGTATCAAGTTCAAGACGATTCAAAACATTATCGTAATCAATTCGGTTTATTCTTGTGATTACTTTGTCGACATTTGCTCCTTGGGCGAAAAGTGACAAAACTATGTTTTCCTCATCATGATTAGACAAAGTTACAAATGCATCTGTTTTGTCTATGCCCTCTTCAAGCAAAATTTCCTGGTCCGCTGTATCGCCATTTATAATATCAACATTTTTCCATTGAGTACAAAGTTCTTCGCAAAGTTTCAAATCTTTTTCAATTATTTTAATAGAAATTCCTGAGTTTTCAAGAATATCGCAAAGGTAGTGGGTTATTACCCCTCCACCTGTAACAATCGCATTTTTTATTGTTTTTCCTTTATAATCTATCTTTGCAAAGAAATCTTGTGCATTTTTATGTGAAGCGATAATTGAAATTATATCTTTTTCTTCAAAGGTTGAATTACCATTTACTATATACGCTTCTTCTCCTCGTTCAATAGTACAAACAAGTACATCGCAGTGAAGTTTGGATATAAGTTCTTTTACTGACATACCGATAATTCGGCTATTTTTTGGTATTTTGAACTTAATAAGTTCAACTCTTCCTTTTGCAAAAGTTTCAATTTTGATTGCAGATGGAAAACGCAAAACTCTTGCAATTTCTTCTGCGGCTGCAAACTCAGGATTAATAACCATTGCAAGTCCAAGTTCATCTTTCAAGAAAGGTGCTTCTGTACT
>JAZSDJ010000064.1:0-2293 GCA_045531105.1 Eubacteriales bacterium
GAGAAGCAAGCGCCTACTTCGCGAAGAAGTTCAACATAGTTGAGTCCAAGAAGCCAGTCTGCGTTATTTACCATCATCGCTTTGCCTTCTCCAAATTCAATAAAGCGCGACATTTGCTTTTTGAAACATTCGCAGTTATGCTCGATTGTTTCCTTTGTCATCATTGAACGCATATCGGTTCTTCCAGATGGGTCACCGATATATGCAGTACCACCACCGATAAGGGCGATTGGCTTATTTCCTGCCATTTGAAGTCTTTTCATGAGGCAAAGTGCCATAAAGTGACCTACATGAAGGCTGTCCGCTGTTGGGTCAAAGCCGATATAAAATACCGCTTTTCCGTTATTTACCATTTCTCTGATTTCAGGTTCATTTGTTACTTGTGCGATAAGTCCACGAGCAACGAGTTCTTCATAAATTTGCATTTTTTATACCATCCTTTTTGGAATTTTTCAAAAACAAAGTCCTTGCAGAAAAAACTGCAAGGACGAGAAATCGTGTTACCACCTTGTTTTATGCTTATGTTACCACAAGCACCTCATAAGCCACGCATTTATGGCTTGCTCCCTGTAACGGTGGAGTTCCGCCGTAGCCTACTCAAAATTTCGGTACGAAGCTCCCGAATGTATTCGCTAAAAGTCTTGTGCGTCTTCCATCAACCGACAACTCTCTGTACCAAGATGATTTTAGTTACTCTTTTCGTTCATCGCTTTTATTAGTTTATGACATTTTAGCATATTAAACTTATTTTGTCAAGTACAAGCAAGAATTTTATTTCTAAAAGAAATATCATATGTAATTTCCTTGCCCAACCATTTTGGCAAATTGAAGTTTTCTGCGTCTTGTTCGCTTGGGAATTCAATCTCACAAACAATAAGTCCTTCGTGTTTGCCCTTGTAAATATCAAGTTCGATTACAAGGTCATTTACCGGAATGTAATATCTTGTTTTTTCGATAACTCTACCCTCGCATTTTGCAAACGAGTCAAGGTATTCTTCCTTTGAGATTTCATATTCAATCTCTTCTCGCACGAGTGTCCCCTCTCCTTTTTCAGTGCGATAGTATTTATCGCCTTTTTGGCGAACGCGAATTTCGGGTTTTATGCTCAAATAAGCCTGAGTTATTTCATCAGATTTTAAATTTTCAAGGCTTGGAATTTTATCAACTAAAAATTTTCTTTCTATCTCCATAGTATCACCTCATTTATATATTAGCATACAAAGTAAAATTTTTCTATATTTTTTGTTTTTATTATATAAAATTATTAATAAAACTATTGCAAAATATTGGTTTTTTTGATATACTATAATCGAATAAAATTTTTTATCAAGAAAGAGGTATTTCAGAATGAAATTTGAAAACAACGCTTTGACTGACAGCAAGTTAATTCTTGACTGGATTGAAGAAATGGCTGAATTAGTTAACCCTGACAAAATCGTTTGGATTGACGGTAGCGAGGAGCAAACACAAGCGCTCAAAGATGAGGCTTGCTCAACTGGCGAACTTGAAAAACTTAACGAGGAAATTCTTCCTAACTGTTATCTTCACAGAACTGCTATCAACGATGTTGCTCGTGTAGAAGGCAGAACATTTATCTGTACAAGAACAAAAGAAGATGCAGGTAATATTAATAACTGGATGGACCCAAAAGAATGCTACGAAAAACTTAGCAAACTTTATAAGAATTCATACAAAGGTCGCACAATGTATGTTATTCCTTACGCTATGGGTCAAGTTGGTTCTGATTTTGCCAAATATGGTATTGAACTTACAGACTCTATTTATGTTGTACTAAACATGCTTATTATGACAAGAGCGGGCGCTCATGTTGCAAAAGCAATGGGTAATGGCGAAGGCTTTATTAAAGGTCTTCACGCAAGAAAAGACATAGACGAAGACAACAGATACATTTGCCACTTCCCAGAAGACAACACCATTTGGTCTGTTAACTCTGGTTACGGTGGAAACGTTCTTCTTGGCAAGAAGTGCTTCGCTCTTCGTATTGCTTCTTTCCTTGGAAGAAACGAAGGCTGGATGGCTGAACATATGCTTATTCTCGGTGTAGAATACCCTAATGGTGAAACAAAATACATTTCCGCCGCATTCCCATCTGCTTGTGGTAAGACAAACCTTGCTATGCTTATTCCACCAGAATGTTACTCAAAGAAGGGTTACAAAGTTTGGTGTGTTGGTGACGATATTGCTTGGCTCAGAGTTGGCAAAGATGGTCGTCTTTGGGCAATCAACCCAGAAAATGGTTTCTTCGGTGTTGCTCCTGGTACTAATGACAAGT